>JANONY010000187.1:0-3916 GCA_031421055.1 Actinomycetes bacterium
TTCGTCGGTGATCTCGAGCTCGACCTCACTCTCATAGACGGGTGGGTCTGAGAGGTTATTGTCTGGCAAGAAGCTCACGAGAGCGCGGGCGTAGTCGAGGGCGTCGTCCTCGTCTGGGGCGAGGTAGTGCGCCACTCCGGAGACTTTGTTGTGGGTGAGGGCACCGCCAAGCTCATCCATGCCGACGTCTTCGCCGGTGACGGTCTTGATCACGTCCGGGCCTGTAACAAACATCTGGCTGGTCTTGTCGACCATGATGACGAAGTCGGTGAGGGCGGGGGAGTACACCGCGCCACCCGCAGCGGGACCCATGATGATCGAAATTTGCGGGATCACCCCGCTCGCCTGAGTGTTGCGCCTAAAGATTTCGCCGTACTTGCCGAGGGCGACCACACCCTCTTGAATGCGCGCGCCACCCGAGTCGAGCATGCCGATGATGGGCACGCCGGTCTTGATGGCGTGATCCATAACCTTGATGATCTTTTCGCCAGCCACCTCGCCGAGCGAGCCGCCGAAGATCGTGAAGTCTTGACTGTAGACGGCGACCTGACGCCCGTGGATCGTGCCGAGGCCGGTGACGACCGCGTCACCGTATGGACGCTTCTTCTCCATGCCGAAGGCGTGAGTGCGGTGGCGAACGAACTCGTCGAGTTCGACAAACGAACCGTGGTCGAGCAACTGGTCAATGCGCTCACGCGCTGTCTTCTTGCCCTTGGAGTGCTGCTTATCGATGGCGGCCTCGCCGCTCGCGGTCACCGCCTCGTGGTAGCGAACCTTGAGGTCAGCGAGCTTTCCCGCCGTGGTGTACATGTCGGGGTTCGGCTTGCCGGCTGGGGCATCGGCGACGGTCTTCGTTGGGGCGGCCTTGTCTGCAGTCACGGGTTTAGCCTACTGGCGCGGTTCTTGCTCGTCGTTGTCGCACATCGCTAGGTTTGCGCTCTCGTTTAGCCTTGGATCATGCAGCTACCCCTCTCGGAAACGATCGCGAACCGACTGCTCATTCTCGCTGAAGCCGGTTCGACGAACGACGAGCTGGTTGCGCTCGCGGGCAGCGAGCCAGATTTCTCTGTCGTGGTCACCGGCAACCAAACTGCCGGTCGGGGCAGGCTCGGTCGTCGGTGGGTTGCGCCGGCCGGTAGCTCGCTGGCGACTTCGGTGCTCTTGCGGCCGGTGCTGCCTGGCGGCGAACCGCTCGCGATCAAGCACTACGGCTGGCTTCCGCTCATTGCGGGCGCGGCGATGGCGCGCGCCCTCCAGCCGCTGGTTTCCGGTCGGGTCGGGCTCAAGTGGCCCAACGACGTGCAGATCGACGGCCTCAAGGTCTGCGGTGTGCTTGCCGAGTTGGTGCCCCCTGGTGACGCGGTCGTGATCGGAGCGGGGGTCAATCTGTCGATGACACGAGACGAACTGCCGACCGCGACCTCGACATCCCTTGCCTTGGCCGGTGCGACCTTGGCCGGTGCGACCCTAGCCGGTGACACACTCGCGGATGCCGTGCTCGCTGGTTACCTCACGCAGTTGCGATCGCTCCTCGGCGACTTCCTGCGCTACGGGGCAGACGCCGAGGCCAGCGGAACTCTCGGGTTGATCAGCGAGTTGTGCACGACCCTCGGTCAGCAGGTCAGGGTCGAACTGCCAGGGGGAGTTGACCTGTTTGGCGCAGCGACCGGCATCGACGGTAGCGGACGGCTGCAGCTGCGGCGCTCAACCGACGGGCTGGCGATGGCCGTCGCCGCCGGTGACGTGACCCATCTACGGTATGAATGAACCATGTCTAGCGATGCGCAGGAGGTCGTGGTTGCACGACTTCGCCCGCACGCGCGAGCGATGTTTTGGCCGAGCCTCGGACTGATCGCGATTGTGACAGCCACCGCCTACTTTGCAGGCAGCTTCGACAGCGCGATGACAAACGTGCTCATCGTCGTCGCCGCGGTGATGCTCTCACTGTTTGTCTGGCTCGTACCGTTTCTGGCTTGGCTCGGCCGCAACTACACGATCACGACGCGACGGGTCATTCTGCGCAGCGGCTTCTTCGTACGCGTGCGGCAAGAGCTGCTGCACAGCCGCGGCTACGACGTCACTGTTCGCAAGAGCGCGCTGCAGTCGATGTTCGGCAGCGGCGACGTTGTGATCAATACCGAGCTCGATCGCCCGGTGCTGCTTCGAGATGTGCCAGATGCCAACCTCGTGCAGGAGGCCTTGCATGACCTGATGGAGCGAAGCGTTTCAGAAGCGAGCTGGCCGCGAGCGGTTGATGGTGGAGATCCAGACGAGACGAGCGTTTTCGGCGCACGCTAGCCTTCGGCGGCGACGTACTCTGCCGGAACCGGAGCCGGAGCCGCTGCCGGAGCCGCTGGTACGGCACCGACCGCACGGCCGCGACTGCCTTTGAACACCCACGCACGGTAGAACGTAAAGCGAAACGCCGTGCCAAGCACGAGACCGATGCCGTTGGTCGCGATGTTGTCGGCTAGAACCGAGGTGAAGCCGAGCACGTAGTGCGAGATCCACAGACAGAACAAGCTGATCGCCATGCCTCCGAGGCTGACGATGACGAACTCGACGCCCTCGCGGGCCCAGTTGTGTTTGCGATCGCGGCGGAACGTCCAGTGGCGGTTGCCTAGCCAGTTGGCCAGAATCGCGAACGATGTAGAAATAACTTTGGCGATAATCGGCCCGGCGTGCACCGAGCTCGGGCTGAGCACGGTCGCCAGCAGGATGTTGAAGATCGCGACATCGACCACGAGCCCACTGAGACCAACAACTCCGAAACGCGAGAGCTGAGTCACGAGTTCGCGCATGCATCCACCTGTTTGATAAGCGAGAATAGGGTCGTAGCGGGTGCAAGTCTAACCGCCGATTCGGAGCAGGAGCCGCGATGTCACCCACGGTCGGAGTGCTCGGCGGCGGGCAGCTGGCGCGGATGATGATCCCGGCGGCCATCAATCTCGGCATCGAACTTCGCGTGCTGGCCGAAAACGAAGGAGAATCGGCCGCGCTGGCCGTGACCGAGCTCGGAGACTACCGAAACAGCGACGATGTCCTTCGTTTTGCGCGAGGAGTGGATGTTGTTACGTTCGACCACGAGCATGTTCCGCAGGCGGTGCTCGCGGCCCTAGTCGCGGCCGGGGTCACGGTTCGTCCAGCTCCAAGCGCGCTTCTGTATGCGCAGAACAAGCTGCTCATGCGAGAGCGACTCGCCGAACTCGGCCTGCCGCAGCCCGAATGGGCGCGAGTGTCTTCGCCCGCCGAGCTCGCGTCCTTCCTCGACGCCAATGGCGGCTCCGGCGTGCTCAAGACGCCCACCGGCGGTTACGACGGGCGGGGGGTTCGTGTGGTGCACTCCGCCGAGCAGACGACCGCCGAGGTCGCTGAATGGTTTGGCACCGGTGACCTGCTCGTCGAAGAACTTGTGTCGTTCCGCCGAGAGCTGGCGCAGCTGGTCGCGCGCCGACCGAGTGGCGAGCTTGTTGCGTGGCCGGTTGTCGAGTCGGTGCAGCGGGACGGTGTCTGCGCAGAGGTCATCGCTCCTGCCCCGATGTCGTCTGCGAAGCTCGTCGAGGTCGCCATGCAGATTGCAACGACCGTCGCCTCCGCTCTCGACGTGACGGGGGTGCTGGCGGTCGAACTCTTCGAAACGACCGACGAGCGTCTGCTCGTCAACGAGCTCGCCATGCGGCCGCACAACACCGGCCACTGGTCGATGGATGGCGCGGTCACCGGCCAGTTCGAGCAGCACCTTCGCGCCGTGCTCGACCTGCCACTGGGCTCGGCCGCTCAGCGGGAGCCGTGGAGTGTGATGGTGAACGTGCTCGGCGGTCCAACCCTCGGCACGATGTCGGACCGCTATGCCGCACTGATGTCTGATCTTCCCGAGGTGAAAGTGCACAACTACGGTAAGACCCCGCGCCCCGGG
>JANONY010000188.1:0-3478 GCA_031421055.1 Actinomycetes bacterium
TTTCGGGGTGTTCTTCTACCTTGCCGCCGTCGTGCGCCTGCGTCGTCGTGGTGACCCCTGGCCCGTGCACCGCACGGTGCTATGGGTTCTCGGCATGGCTCTGCTGTTTTACATCACTAACGGCGGCGTCAACGTCTACCAAAAATTTCTGTTCAGCCAGCACATGCTGGCGCACATGACGCTCGGCATGATTATTCCGGTACTGCTCGTGCCTGCCGCGCCGATCACGCTCGCGCTGCGCGCCATCCACAAGCGCACTGACGGTAGTCGCGGGGGGCGCGAATGGATACTGCTGCTTGTTCATTCGCGCTATTTCGGCCTTCTCTCCAATCCGGTCATTGCGGCAGTGATCTTCGTTGGCTCACTGTGGGTCTTTTACTACACCGGCGTTTTCCGCTGGGCGAAGGTCGACCATGTCGGACACGAGTGGATGATCGTGCACTTTCTCGCCGCCGGGTACCTCTTCGTTTCCGCGCTGATCGGAGTCGACCCCGCGCCCAATAAAGCGCCGTACCCGATTCGACTTATCGTGCTGTTTGCCACGATGGCATTCCACGCGTTCTTCGGCCTCGCGCTCCTGAGCGGCACGGGGCTGCTGCTCGCTGACTGGTATGGCGCGATGGGCTGGGGCACCAGCGCGCTCGCCGACCAGCAAGTCGGCGGTGGCATCGCGTGGAGCGTTGGCGAGATTCCGACGGTGGCGCTCGCGATCATCGTCGCGATCATGTGGTCGCGCAGCGATGACAGGGAGACGCGTCGTCGCGACCGACAGGCCGACCGAGATGGCGAGTCAGAGCTCGAGCTCTACAACGCGATGCTTGCGAAACGCGGTGCGTCAGCCCGTGAAGCCGCCGAGCGTCGCGAAGTCGACGGTCACCGACAGTGAGTCGTCTTGGTCGATCGTGACGACATACACGGCGCTGAAATACACACTCTCATCGACGCGACTCAGCGTGCCGTCGAGAATCGATTTCACCTCGACGGTGATGTTGGCGAGTCCTGTTGCGTTCGCGCTGCGCCACTCGCCTGGCTTAGTGCCCGGTTCAAGCGCAACCTCTGGGTAGGTCTCTAGCGACCACTGCGGAGTGTCGTTGACCCTATTGAGAATCGTCTCTGCCATCGGGCAGCCGGTCGGCTTGAGTACGTGTTGCGTGACGCACTCGTCAAGGTAGGCGTTGACCGCGATGCGCGCAGCCTTGTCGAGTTCGGGTTTCGCAACCACGACAATTGCGCCGAGCGCACGCCCGCCCACCTCGGCAACGGCCACCGTGACCGCATCGGCTTCGAGGTACTTCGACTCGTGGTCGACTGCGATGAGCGCAGGCACGAGCACTGGGTACGTGCCGACCGAAAGTTCGACACCGTTGGCAGTGGCGCGATTGTCGGTATCGGCAGAGATCTCGAGCGTCGCGACCGGGCTCACCGTGAAACGCCACATGGCGAAGAGGCCGAAGCGGGTGCCAGAGCGTTCCACGTGAAACTCTGTTGTGCGCTCTTCGCCCGCGATCACCGTGGCGAAGCGTACGACGTGCCGATCGCCCGGTGCGCCGCCACCCGCAGGGACGTCGCTTACTAGACGGATGCCGCCGAGGTCGCCGAGGGCCACATCCGTCATCAATTTTGGAGAAGCACCTGCTGGCACCACCACACCCTCGAACGCGAGCGCCGCGCTTGCGTCGTGACGTTCGAGCGCGCTGAGGTAGGAGCGCACGAATCCGGCGGCGCTGTAGAGGTTGTTGTTGAGCGCGAACACGGCGGCCGCGAAACCGCTGATCACGAGCGCGAGAATGAGCGCGTACGAGAGCAGGCCGCGGCGCATGACATCATCCTAAGCAGGCTGTGCACGCCGCCGACCGCTGCGCGCGCCGGGCGGTAGATTGGGACTCTCGTGAACCCAGAACACTCGCCAGAGCTCTCGCCGGAGCAGGCGGCCGTATTCGCGGCGATCGAGACCACGCGCGAGCACATATTCGTTACGGGGCGTGCTGGTACAGGCAAGTCGACGCTGCTCAACCACCTCAACTGGAACACGTCGAAGCAGGTGGTCATTTGTGCGCCGACGGGGGTTGCCGCGCTCAACGTTGGCGGGCAGACCATCCACTCGCTGTTTCGCCTGCCGATCGGTGTCATCGCCGACCACGAGATCGAACACTCGGCGGACGTGCGCAAACTTCTCAACACCATCGACACCCTGGTCATCGACGAGGTCTCGATGGTCAACGCTGACCTGCTCGACGCGATCGACCGCAGCCTACGAATTGCCCGATCGCGGCGCCACGAAGCGTTCGGTGGAGTGCAGCTGGTGCTCTTCGGCGACCCGTACCAGCTGGCGCCGGTGCCAGGCGACGCCGACGAACGCGCCTATTTCGCCGACCACTATGCCTCGATCTGGTTCTTCGATGCCACGGTGTGGAACGAGGCCCATCTCACCATTTACGAGCTCGCAACAGTGCACCGCCAGCACGAGGCAGAGTTTCGCTACATGCTCAATGCCGTGCGGCACGGCAGCGTGACCGCTGAGATCGCCGAGCGACTCAATACCATGGGCGCGCGTACCCCGCCGACGGAGGGCGTCATCACCCTCGCGACCACGAACGCGACGGTCAACCGCATCAACGCGACAGCTCTCGCACGGCTACCGGGGCGCACGCTTACCGCGAAGGCCGAGATCAGCGGTGACTTCGGTGGCCGCGCGTATCCGGCCGACGAAGTGCTCGAGCTCAAGGTCGGAGCCCAGGTGATGTTTCTGCGCAACGATCCCGACCAGCGGTGGGTGAATGGATCGGTCGGCACGGTCGTCAAGATCGACTCCACCGTGTACGTCGAACTCGACGGAGAACGACACGAAGTGCAGCCATCAATGTGGGACAAGTACCGGTACTCGTACTCCGCCGCAACCAAGGAGTTGAAGAAAGAGGTGATCGCCGAGTTCACGCAATTTCCGCTGCGTCTGGCTTGGGCGGTAACGATTCACAAGTCGCAGGGCAAGACCTACGAGAGCGCGATCGTCGACCTCGGGCAGCGCTCATTTGCACCGGGTCAGACCTATGTCGCGCTCAGTCGCATTTCGACCATCGATGGGCTCTACTTGTCGCGCCCGCTGCGCCCGAGTGACGTGATCGTCGACGAGCACGTGCAACGGTTCATGTCGCGCACGACCGCGATTCCGGCGATAGAGGCGTAGCTGGCTGCGCCGCGACGGTGAGGCACCCAGACGGTGATTTCGACACGAACCATTCGGATGGGCGCGGACGTCCAACCGATCAGTGCGGTAGCCCCATCCTGCGAGCTACGCGCTGACCAGATACTCGAAATCCGTGCCCCGGCCGAGAAGACCGCTGTGGTTTAACCAGCTTTCAACCAATGAACCTCAAGGAGGCTTTCAGTTGAGGCGGTACATCACCCCTCCCGCAGGTAGTGAGATTAACCAGCGGGCGGGGCGCTTCGCACCAAATGGCCTAGCCGCAGGTGAGGATCG
>JANONY010000189.1:0-1558 GCA_031421055.1 Actinomycetes bacterium
TCGTTCATGGACTTCGTGGCGTCGCGGCCGAAACTCGTTGAGGTGAAGGAGGAGGGGCAGGCTCGGTTGCTGCGGCTGAGGTAGAAGGAGCCGGGCGTGACCCCCGCACAACCCGCCACCCCTCCCGAACCCCGAGGAACACCGCCGCCGCGAGCAGCACGCATCCCCAGTCCGCCAGCGCCAGAGCGGCCGTGCCGAAGAAGCCTGCCACCAGAGGCACGTAGATGATCACGAGCATGACGCCGACCGCGAGGGCCATCGCCTTCCAGAAGGTGGGGTTCGTGAACTGGTAGCGGGTGAAGAAGCCGTGCACGCTGCGGCGCTGGATGATGCTGACGAGTTGGCAGACCATGATCGTTGCGTAGGTCATGGTCATCGCCTGGGCGACCAAGGCATCCGGCGGTGTTTGGGTGAAAACCTCGAAGCCGTTGCGCGCGTAGAACCAGAGGTAGTTCGCGTAGGCGAAGGCTCCGATGATGCTTCCGGTCACGAAGATGTCGCCGAGCGAGCGGCGGTTGAGAATACGCGCCCGCGGGTCGCGAGGACGCGTGCGCATGGTCTCGCCCTCCTCGGGGTCGCGCCCGAGGGCGGCGATCGGAAAGAGCTCACCGAGCAGGTCGATCGCGAGAATCTGCAGCACGTTGAGCGCGAGCGGCACCCCAAGCAGCAAGGCGAGGGCGAGGCTGGCAGAGTTGACCACGAACTCCGCGATGTTCGAGGTCAGGCAGCTGATCACCCCCTTACTGATGTTGCGGTAGATGGTGCGGCCCTGCCGAATCGCGCCGACGAGCGTTGAGAAGCTGTCGTCGAGCAGCACGATTGCGGCGGCCTGTTTGGCGACGTCGGTGCCAGAAAAGCCCATCGCGACGCCGATGCTCGCGTGCCGCAGCGCGGGGGCGTCGTTGATGCCGTCTCCGGTGACAGCGACGACGCTGCCCGAGTTCTTGATCAGGTCGACAATGCGCACCTTGTCTTCTGGTGCCACCCGGCTGAAGACCGTGCCGCCCGCGAGGGCGTAGGCGAGCACCTCGTCGTCGGGCAGCGTCGCGAGCTCTGCTCCGGTGATGATGCGAAGGCCGTCGACGCCCTCGAGCCCCGCCTGCTTCGCGATCGCCTCGGCGGTGAGCGCGAAGTCGCCGGTGATGATGTTGACGCGCACCCCGGCATTCATCACGAGGGTCATCGCGTTCGGAACCGTCTCGCGCAGCGGGTCGATCATCGAGACCATGCCGAGCACGGTGAGTTCGCGCTCAACGACCGCCACGTCTTTGCTTGCGGCCTGCTCGGCGGTGAGCACGCGACTCGCGTAAGCGAGGTTGCGCAGCGCACGACCGGCCTTCTCGGTGTGCAGGGCGAGCAGCGCGGCGCGGTCCGCCTCGGTGATCGGCCGCACCGTGCCGTTGTCATCGATCTGGGTAGCCGCGGCCAGAATGCTCTCTGGCGCGCCCTTCACCCAGGCGGTGAGCACCCCGGCCTGATCACGACGAATGGATGTCATCAGCTTGCGCGCAGAGTCAAACGGCAGCTCGTCGACCTCCTTGGCACTCGCGAGCACGGC
>JANONY010000190.1:0-2161 GCA_031421055.1 Actinomycetes bacterium
GAGTTTGTTTGGCCACATTGTGCGGATGATTTTCAGGTCGTCGAAGTTGATCGATGGGTCCATGGCGGAGTCGAGCAGATCGCCGACCGTGCCGCCGGTGCTGGAGAGCGAGTCGAACTCGAGCGGCGGCGTGGTGAGGAAGTCCCACCACCACCACGGACGGGGGATCGCGTTGATGATCGTGCCGGCAGTCAACTGCGGCGGAATCGAGAACCCGTTGCGCTTATCGCGCAGGCGTGCGCCAGCCACCGGTGTGTCGACCGTGAACATGAGGGTGTCGAAGCCCGCTGCGGCAGCGCGCTCAACGAGGCCGTACGAGATCTCGCGGTCACGCATCACATAGAGCTGAAACCAGTTGCGGCCGTCGGGGTTGGCTGCCTTGACTGCCTCGATCGACGTCGTGCCGAGCGTCGACAGCGTGAACGGGATGCCGGCAGCCGCGGCCGCACTCGCGCCCGCAATCTCCCCCTCGGTCTGCATGAGGCGAGTGAAGCCGGTCGGCGCAATGCCGAACGGCATGGCGCTGGAGCCGCCCAAGATAGTGGTGCTCGTATCGACGGTCGAAACGTCCCGGAGGATCGAGGGGTGAAACTCGATGTCTTCGAAGGCTTGGCGGGCGCGGGCGAGCGAGAGCTCGCCTTCGGCGGCGCCATCCGTGTAGTCGAAAGCGGCCTTCGGTGTGCGGCGCTGCGCGATAGTGCGCAGGTCGTAGATCGTGAGTGCTGCGCTTAGCCGACGCTTCTTGCCGCTGAGCACGGGCTTCTTGAACTTCATCAGCTTCGCGAGGGCGATGGGGTTCGGAAAGATGCGCTTAACCATGGGCGTTGACTTCTTTCGTGACGTGCGCGAGGAGGCGATCGCGTGATCCGACGATGTGGTCGCGGGTGAGGGCGGCGGCCGCGGCAGACTCGCCGCGGGCGATGGCATCGAGGATGCCCTGGTGCTGAGCCGCAACCTCGGCCGCGGTAAACAGGTGGGCGGCTTGCACTTGCCCGATGCACAGCTCGATCTCGCCCATGAGCAACGCGTGCATGCGCGCGAGGCGCGGACTCGGTTGCCCGGCGACGAGCGCGCGGTGGAAGGCGATGTCGTTCTGTGCGAAATTGCCGGTGCTCGCGAGCAGGGCGCGGTGTGCGGTCATGGCGTCGCGCGGAACGGCGTCGAGTGCCGCGACGGCTGCGCTCTCGACCACCGCCCGGTTGTCGAACAGATCGCGGATGTCGTCACCGGTTAGCTGCGGAACGCGCGCCGACTGGTGCAACTCGCGTCGCAGGAGTCCCTCGGTGACGAGGCGCTCGATGGCCATCTTGGCGGTGGGCCGCGCGACGCCGAAGCGTTGGGCAACGGCCGACTCGGTGATGCTCGCCCCCGGCGGATAGGTCTGGTCAACGACGCCCGCGCGCAGCTCATCGTAGATTGCCTCTGGCAAGACGGACACAGTTTCGATCACAGTGCTCCGCTCCCTGACTGCTTCACGATTGTTAGACAATATAGCAGGTTGTTAGACAATCTGCGGAAGAGTTGTGCCCGCGTGCCAGTCAGCCGCGCGTGCTCCCCGTCCCGAGGTGCGACTCGATCATCCCGCGCACAACGTCAACGCTAGCGACAAGCGACGCCGCGCTACGTCGGTAAGCGAGCCCGCTGACGCTCACCGCGCCGCTGACCGGACGACCCGGCTCGAGGAACACCGGCACCGCGATGCAGTTGACGCCAATCTCGTTCTCTTGGTCGTCGAGCCCGTACCCGCGCTGGCCCGATGCCGCGATGTCGGCCCAGAGCGCCGGCACGGAGGTGAGCGTGTTTGCCGTGAGGGCGGGAAGCACGGCCCCGCCGAGCCTCTCCTCCAAAGAAGTGAGCGACGAGACCTCGTAGCTGAGCAGCAACTTGCCCACCGCCGTCGTGTAGGCCGAGTTGCGCCCACCGATGGTCGACGTCAGCCGAATGGCGCCGACCGGCGGATCCACCTTCGCGCGGTACACCACCGCGGCGCCGTCGAGGATCGCGAAGTGCGCAGTCTCGCCGAACTCGGTGGCGAGCTCGCGCAGCAGCGGTTCGATGCGCGCGGTCTCTGGGCGGGCATCCTGAAAACGGTAGGCGAGGCGCAGAAACTCGTCGCCGAGTTCGTACACTCCGCGGGACGATTGGGATGCCAGCCCCGCCT
>JANONY010000191.1:0-6062 GCA_031421055.1 Actinomycetes bacterium
CCCGACGCCCGCATTCCAGTAGCACCCTCTTTGTATGGCGGCCCCGCGGCGCCGTTCTCCGGGCCGCCACAATCTGGTTCACAGTGCGAAGAGACGCACCCCTAGGCGCGGATTCTTCGCAGAACCAACGCGGTTGCCACGGCGGCCTCGGCGGCCTCCGCACCCTTATCTTCTTTCGAACCTGGCAGCCCTGCACGGTCGAGGCCCTGCTGCTCGTCGTCGAGGGTCAGCACTCCGAATCCGACCGGCTTGCCGGTGTCGAGGGCCACGCGAGTGAGGCCATCGGTCGCTGCCGCGCTCACGTACTCGAAGTGCGGTGTTCCGCCGCGGATGATGACACCGAGGGCGACCACCGCATCCGCCCCGTTCTCGAGCGCGACCTTCGCGGCTACAGGCAGTTCGAAGCTCCCTGGAACGCGTACTTCGGTGACCTCGACGCCAGCTTTCGCGAGCGCACGATGTGCCCCGGCGAGCAGCCCGTTGGTGATCTGGTCGTGCCACTGCCCTGCCACGATTGTGACCTTGAGGCCGGTGCCATCTTGGCTGATTTCTGGTGCTCCTGCTCCGCTCACAGCGCGGCTCCCTTCAGGTTGGCGAGGAGGGCCTCGTCAAGGATCGCGTGCGAGGGAAGAGCGTGGCCCATCCGATCGCGCTTGGTGTCGAGGTAGCCCTCGTTGTCTTCGCCGACCCCAACGACGAGCGGTACGAGCTCGGTCACGGCGATGCCGCGCTCGAGAAGCTGGCGTCTCTTCTCCGGGTTGTTGCTCAGCAGCCGAACGCTGCCGACTCCAAGGTCACGCAGAATGCCGACTGCGGCTCCGTAGTCGCGCGCATCGGCGGGCAGGCCAAGCGCGAGGTTCGCGTCGAGGGTGTCAAGTCCCTGCTCTTGCAGGCGGTAGGCACGAAGCTTGTTGATGAGGCCGATGCCCCGACCTTCGTGTCCGCGAAGGTAGATGACGATACCGCCCTCGCGCTGAATCGTGTCGAGCGCCGCGTCGAGCTGTGGGCCGCACTCGCACTTGAGCGAGCCGAAGGCCTCACCGGTCAGGCACTCCGAATGCAGGCGAACGAGCGCGCCGTCGCGCGGCGGCCCTTTGATGAAGGCGACGTGGTCTGCGCCGGTCGAACGATCGCGGTAGGCGCGAACGGTAAAGGGGCCGTGGTTGGTCGGCACGGTCGTTTCGACCTCGAACGAGACTCGAGCCAGATCGGGGAGCGGGCCAACCGGCGCGGGCACTTCCGCGCAGCGGTTCTGCTCGAGGTATTCGATCAGAGACGCGATTGTGATCACCGGCACCCGTTCGCGCTCGCCGAGTTTGATCAGATTGGGCAGACGCATCATCTCGCCGTCTTCGTCAACGATCTCGCTAATTGCGGCGACCGGGGTGAGGCCAGCGATGCGCATGAGATCGACCGCAGCCTCGGTGTGCCCGTCACGGTCACGCACGCCGCCGTCGACGGCACGAAGCGGCAGGATGTGGCCTGGCCGTGTGAGGCTGGCGGGGTTCGAGGCCGGGTTGGCCAACACCCGCAGCGTGTGGGCCCGGTCGGCGGCGCTGATGCCCGTGCTGAGGCGGTCGGCGGCGTCGACCGTGACCGTGTACGCGGTTCCGCGAGGATCTTGGTTGACCGCCACCATGAGTGGCAGGTCGAGGGCGTCAGCGATCGCGTTCGTCATCGGTGCGCAGATGAAGCCAGACGAGTGGCGCACCATCCAGGCGATCCACTCTTGGCTCGCGAGCTCGGCCGAGATCACGATGTCGCCCTCGTTCTCTCGACCCTCATCGTCGGCGACGATGACCGCGCGACCGGCGCGCAGTGCCTCTATTGCGGTGGGGATACTGGCCAGGCTCATGAGCCGCTCCTATCGGTGGTTCTAGGTGAAAAACTGAGTAGTCGCTCGATCTGACGGGCGACGATGTCGGTTTCGAGGTTGACGGTGTCGCCGACCTCAAGCGCGCCGAGAGTTGTTGCGGTCAGGGTCTCTGGAATCAGCGAGACCTCGAACCAGTGCTCCTTTTCGCTGGCGTCACTCACGGCACCGATGGTGAGTGAGACGCCGTCGACCGTGATCGAGCCCTTGTTCGCGACCAGCGGCGCGAGGTCGCGGGGGAGGGTGAAGCGCAACACCCGCCACGCGCTGCCCTCGGCGCGGCTCACCAGGGTGGCTGTGCCGTCGACGTGGCCCTGTACGAGGTGGCCGCCGAGGCGCCCACCGGACTGAGTCGAGCGCTCCACATTGACGCGATTGCCCTTGCTCAGTGTCCTGATGGTGCTGACGTCGAGGGTCTCGGCCATGACGTCCGCGATGAACCAGTCGATGCCCCGATCGACCACCGTCAAGCAGACGCCGGCGATCGCGATGGAGTCGCCGTGGTGCGCGTCAGACGCGGCGAGCGGGGCGGTGACGTGCAGTCGGGCCGCGTCGGTCGTGACCGTGAGTTCGACGACGATCCCAAGCTCTTCGATGATTCCGGTGAACACTAGTTCGCGCTCCTTGCGATGATGACGACGTCGTCGCCGAGGCGGTCAAGCGAGTCGATGATGAGCCGCTTCTGGTCGGTGATGGTTTCGATTCCGAGGTCTCCGAGAGCGGCGGTCGGGCCGCCGATCAGTGTCGGCGCGAGGTAGATCAGGTATTCATCGGCGAGGTTGGCCTTGATGAACGCGCTGGCGAGCGTCGGCCCGCCCTCGACGAAAATCCGGCGGATGTCGCGCGCGTACAAATCGGCGAGCACGGTGTTCAGGTCGCGGCTTGCTGTCTCGATTAACCCAGCAGGGTGGCCGCGTAGTTTCGCGTCAACGGGTAGCTCGCGCTCGCCGATGACGACGGCGATTGGTTGGTGCTCTCGGAGTTGCCCGGCGTCGTCACGTGCGGTGAGAGTCGGGTCATCCGCGAGGGCGGTTCCGGTGCCGACGACGATCGCGTCGGCGAGGGCGCGGCGTTCATGCACGTGCGCCCGCGCCGCCGTGCCGGTGATCCACTGGCTCGTACCGTCGGCTGCGGCCGCTCGACCGTCGAGGCTCGACGCCCATTTCACGGTGACAAAAGGGCGCTGTTTGCGTACGGCGGTGAGCCACGGGCGCAGAAGCGCCTCCGTCTCGTCGGCGAGGAGGCCACCCTCGACGGTGGCGCCAGCATCCTTCAGGCGGTCGCTTCCGCCGCCGGCTTTCGGGTTGGGGTCGGCGACCGAGTAGATGACGTGGCTCACGCCCGCGTCGATGAGCGCGACGCTGCACGGGCCCGTGCGGCCGGTGTGGTTGCTCGGCTCGAGAGTGATGTAGGCGGTGAGGCCGGTCGCGTTGTCGACTTTGGCTAGCGCGTCGACTTCGGCGTGTGGGGTACCAGCGCCCCGGTGCCAGCCCTCGGCGATGACCTCGCCCGCGTCGTTGACGAGCACGCAGCCGACCTGGGGATTGACGCCGACGGCAGGGCCACGAGCGGCAAGCGCAAGCGCTCGGCGCATCAGGTGCTCGTGGTCGGTCATCCGGAACTCTTTCGTCGATCTTCGACGTATTCCGGGGTGTGGGCGATCGCCCAAGAGGGTCGGCTGAGCCGACTCTCTTCGTGCACCTCCCTTCCGGACTAAACGACTTGCGTCGCCATCACCGTCGGTCCCGGAATTCCACCAGGTCAGTCGCTCGCTGTTTCCAGCGTGCGAGTCGCGGACTATCACCGCCGGTTCGGAATTTCACCGACCCCGGAGCACGTACTTTGTTTCTCTGAGTGTAGTCAACGCGGCTGAGAGCCCAATATTCCCGCATCCGGCACTCCTCGCGGCGCTGTTGCCCACAACTCCTGCAATTTTGGCGGGTTGGGGCAGAATCGCCGCTCACTTTCGCATCATCAGAGCGAATCGCAGGAGTTATGCACAGCAGCGGAGCGTGCACAGTTTTCTTGTCCAGCGCCCACCTCCGGTGAACGGCGTGCACGCTCGGCGCATGAGTTGGAATGACGCCTTTGCCGCACTCGCCCACAGCGTCGCATCGCGCGCAGAGCTGCTCAGCCTCGGCGCCACGGGCACGTCGTTGACAGCTGCGGTCAGGTTCGGCCACCTGCTTCGGGCCAGACGTGATCACTACGTTCTCCCTTCCGTCGACAAGCACCTGCTCGAAGCCGTGCGCGTCGGCGGACGCCTCGGCTGCGTGTCGGCACTGCGTGCGCACGGGGTGTTCGCCTTCGACACGAGCAAGACGCACATCCAGCTAGACCGCGACGCGTCGCGCCTGCGGAGCCCGCGGCGCAGAGCGGTGCCGCTGAGCGCGCACAACCGGGCCGGGGCGGTGCTGCACTGGTCCGCCCGCAACGAAGACCACGCGAGTGAGTCGTGCGTGAGTTTGGTGGATGCGCTGGTGCAGGCGGCTCTGTGCCAGCATCCATGGCATGCTCTGGCGTCGATCGACAACGCACTCTTCTTGAAACTCATCGACGAGGGCGATGTCGCCGACATCTTCGCCCGCCTGCCGGAGCGGCTGCACTACCTGCGTGAGCTCATTGACGGGCGCAGCGAGTCTGGGCAAGAGACGGTGCTGCGCTGCATCGTGCGGGAGGCCGGCCTTGCTTTCGAGATTCAGGTCACCTTTCCCCGAGTCGGACGCGTCGACATGGCGATCGAGGGGCGGCTTGTTCTCGAGGCCGATAGCAAGCTCGCCCATGAAGGATGGAAGCAACAGGTGAAGGACCGCAAGCGCGACTTTGAGCTGGCCCGTCAGGGCATGATGAGCCTCCGGTTGCTGTACGAGCTCATCATGTATCGGCCCGCCGCGGTGCTCGAAGCGATCAACGAGTTGCTTGCTGTTGGCGCATAACTCCTGCAGTTCTTGCCGCGACTCACACGTGGGCGCGCGCTTCCTGGGTTCGGGCGCGCCCGGAGCAAGAACTGCAGGAGTTATGCGCCGGGCAGCGCGGCGAGTAGCGGCGGCAGCTCGAGCAGCGAGCGGATCACCGGCACACCGCGAGCAGCTGCGAGGTCGAGATCGGCGTCGGATGCGCCGTTGCGCGCGATCCACACGCCAAGCAACCCAGCATCCAGAGCTCCAATCGCGTCGGTGTGCAGCCGATCTCCCACGTAGGCGGCGGCTGAGGGCGCGACGCCAAACGCCGAAACTGCCGCGTGGAATATGCGCGCGTCGGGCTTCACGTGCCCCACCTCGCCACTCGCGATCACGTGCTCGAACCGGTCGGCAATGCCCATCGCCTCGATTTTGCCGAGCTGAAAGACGAGTTCGGCGTTGGTGATAATGCCGAGGCGCTGCGGCAGGGCATCGAGCAACGGCAGGGTGTCGTCGTGCAGGTGCCACGCCCGCCGGTAGTGCCCGAGGTAGTTCTCGAACCAGGCGTCGGCAACCCCATCGTCACTGAGGTCAAGGCCGTACGGTTCGACGAAACCGCGGGCACGCGCCCTTCTCTGCTCGCGAAAGCCGAGCTCACCCGTGAGGTAGCGGTGGTAGTGGTGCTCTTCGAGGGCGGTCCAGCGGGCCGACTCGAGAGAGGTGTCGGCCGCAGCGAGAAGTCCTCCGTGTGCAGAGCGGTGCGCCGCGACGCCGGTCGCCACGGCGGCTGAGTGGGCGAAGAGCGTGTCGTCGAGGTCGAAGAGTACGACGTCTATGCGGGCCATCCGGGCTTCCGATCTCTATCGTCCGCCGTGAGTGCGCCGTGCCATGCTTCGGGGTGAGAGCCGTCGCGAAACCCGAGTAGCGACGGCCCGGTGCCCGTGAAACGGAAGCCTGCGGCGCGGGCCACTCGCGCTGAAGCGTGGTTGCCGACGACGCACTCCCACGCGATCGAGGCAAGCCCGAGCGAAGCGAAAAGGTGGTCGGCGACTTCTGACACCGCTTCGGTCATGTAGCCGTTGCCACGATGGGGTTCGCCAAGCCAATAGCCGATGTCATTTGTCACCCTGCGCCACCCGAGCGCGCCAAGCAACGGCCCACCGCCGGCGAGCCGAATCGCCCACGTCAGCTCATCACCGCTCGCCCACCCGTTTGGCGCAAGCTGGTCAATAAAGAACGAGGCGTGCTGCGGTTCGTACGGCCACGGCAGTGTCATAAATCGCTCGAAC
>JANONY010000192.1:0-10394 GCA_031421055.1 Actinomycetes bacterium
GAGCTCAGCCAGCGGCACGCGGAGGCGAAGGGGTAGCTCCCCTCCCCAGCACGCTCGCGGATGTGTTCTGCACTTATCGACAGAAATCGCGCACTTAGCTAAAATAGCTAGATGATGATTGCCAACGTGCACGAAGCAAAAAGTCAGTTGTCAAAGCTGCTGGATGCGGTCGAACGCGGCGAAGAAGTCGTGATCACGCGACGTGGTTCTGGCGTCAACCGGTTCCAGCTGATCGCCGCGCCTGTACCGGGGCGGCCCGAACTTTTTGGCGCGCTGCGACACGTCTTCCCTGAGTGGAGCGAGGCTGAACTCGAAGCCGCAGACCGCGAGCTCGCTGAAGACATGGAGGAGAGCATCATCCATTCGCCTTTGCCCGGGTTCGAGCGGTGACGCTGCTCTTAGATGGCAACGCGTTGCTCTGGCTGATATGGGGTAGCTCGTCGCTCGGTTCTCACGCACGTGCGCAGATGGCGAGCGAACCCGAGCTAGTCGTATCCGACGTAACGGTGTTCGAAATTTCACTCAAGGCTGCACGACGAAAATTGCACGTGCCGACGGGCTTGGCCGAGTTGGTTGAGCAACTAGGAATCGCCCGCACCGGCATTCGCGACGACTGCCTCGACGCGATGCGCGAACTGCCGCCTCACCACCGCGACCCGTTCGACCGCTACCTCATCGCGCAGTCGCTGGTGGATTCGGTGCCGGTGGTGACATCCGACCCGGTTTTTGCGCAGTATGGCGTGTCGGTGGTCGACGCGCGCAGCTAGGGCCGCGCGCGGTCGGGCTCGGCTCGCGTCGGGGCGGCTAGAGACGGACGCTGATGACGAGCCACACGAAGGTGATCGCCGGCACGAGCGCGATGGCAATCGCGACCAAGGGAAGGCGGCGCTTCTTGTCGCGCACGAGCGTCACGATCGCGAGCACGATGGCGACGAGATTGAGAACGAGGCCAACCAGCATGACGACGAGGCTGACGGTAGGGCCGGATCCGCTGCCGTCAAGCGCCGCGATGATCGTCGCGTAAAACCCGACGATCGCCAACACGGACCCGACGACGGCCGCGCCGATGGCGACCCAGGACCGTTGACTCGGCCCCTTCACAATCGTCTCAATGGGGCCGGTGATGGGGCTGGAATCTGCGGCTTTACTCATGGTCAGAGCGTACCGCCGAGGTGCGGCTAACCGACCAGTTTCGCGGCGAAGCCGTGCGGTGTGAATCCGGTCAGGTCGCCAATACCCTCGCCCTCACCGACGAGTTTGATGGGTACGCCCGTGCGCTCCTGAACGGCCAAGATGAAGCCGCCCTTGGCGGATCCGTCGAGCTTGGTCAGCACGAGGCCCGTGACGCCCGCGTGCTCGAGAAAGGCCTCGGCCTGGGCTACGCCGTTCTGCCCGGTCGTCGCGTCGAGCACGAGCAGAACCTCAGCGATCTCGGTCTGCTTCTCGAGCACGCGACGGATCTTGCCGAGCTCGTCCATCAGCCCGCTCTTGGTCTGCAGCCGGCCAGCCGTGTCGATGATGGCGATATCGATGCCCTCGCGCTGCGCACGCTCGACGGTTTGAAAGGCGACGGATGCGGGATCCTGCCCCTGCTGCTGCGGTTTTACTATGGCAGCTCCCCCGCGTTCCGCCCACGTCGCTAGTTGCTCAACGGCTGCCGCCCGGAAGGTGTCGGCCGCCCCGACCACCACGGTGCGCCCGTGGCCGGTGAGGAACTTGGCGAACTTGCCGATCGTCGTGGTCTTGCCTACACCGTTGACGCCCACGACGAGTATGACCGCAGGCCTGGCGGTGAGCACGAGGGTTGGGTCGTATTTGGCTAGGCGTTCTTCGATGTTCTCGCGCAGCATCCGTTGCAGGTCGGCCGGGTCTGTCGTCTTGAACTTCTTGACGCTCTCTTTGAGCGTGGCGACGATGTCATCGGTCGTGTCTGGGCCGAAGTCGGCTTTGATGAGGGCGTCTTCGAGGGCGTCCCAGGTGTCGTCATCGATGGTCTTGCTGGTGAAGAGTCCGCGCAGGGCAGAACTGAGAGACCACGGGGTTGAACGCTCAGCCATGCGTCAAGGGTACCCGCGAGGCGCGGCGGTCGATCAGCCACGCCGCGGCAGACACGAGGGCGAACGCCACGAAGATCAGCACCCAGCGCAGAAAGTCGCCCGGGATCTGGCCAACACTCGCCTGCGCGTCACCAGCACCAGCAAGAAGACGGCTACCCCGCAGCCGTAGGCGAGCGCCCAGACCCAGGTCTTCCACTGCGAGAGCACGCCGCCGCCGAGCGCGCGGGTAGAGAACAGCAGCGGCGCCGGCTCGCCGCTCCGATCTCCCGGGTCTTCGAATTTCTCCCCGTCGCCACGGTCGATCGTGATCGCGGACGCATCGAGGCGCCATCCGTCGGCCTCGAAGTTTGCGGTGATGTCGCGGAAGTCGTCCCACGTGGTGGTCGCATACACGAGCGTGTAGAACCTCTTCTGTCGCTCAGGGATCTCTTCGCTGGTGACGGCGCAGTCGTAACCGGTCGCCCCCAGCGGTGCCACGAGCGTCAGCGTGGCATCAGCGTGGCGTCATGCGCACAGGCTAGTGGTGCGGGTTGATGCGTGTCTCCTCCCTTGCGTTTGGCTCCTCTCCTCCACAGCCGGAGTTACTGACTTCTCCACAGATGTGCTCGCAACCCTTTCGAACATACTTTCGAATGTGCGATAATGGCTTCATGCAGAATTTGGTAGCCACGCAGCTCGAGACGGCCCTCGCCGTGCTCGCTGCCGTGCCTACTGACGAGGCCATCTACACCTCTCTGGCCGACGCCGACCTGCTTACCGTCGCCAAGCTCGCGGGCGACGTGCGGCATGCGGTGGCCACACACGCGGCGCTTGCCTCCGCCGAAGTGGTCCGCCGCTCGGCGCCGGAGCTCGGGCATTCTGGGCTCGCGCAGGCTGCGGGGTTCAGAACCCCGGTCGAGCTATTGCGCACGACCGCCAGAGTGTCTGCTCGCGAGGCGACCCAGTCGGTGAGTGTCGGGCGGCTTGCTCGGGGTGACGATCCTCGCGAATGGCTGCAACCGGTTGGTCAGGCGGTTCGTGAATCAGAGCTGTCGGTCGCCGCAGCCGAGTCAATTGCATCGGGCCTCGGCCTGCTCAGCGCAGGCGTGTCTGCCGACGAACTAGGCGCAGCCGCCACGCAGTTGTGCGAAGAGGCCGCGACGCTCGACCCCGATCGACTGTTCGAGCGAGCGCGCGAGGTTCGTGCAGGGCTCGACTTGGCCGGCGTCGCCGATCGCGAAGAAGCACTGCGCCAACAACGCGCGCTGCGGTTGTATCGTCGGCCGAACGGAATGTCGCGGCTCACCTGGGACATCGCTCCAGAAGACGCCGCCACCGTCAAAGACATCTACGACCGCGCCACCTCGCCCAAGCTCGGCGGGGTGCGCTTCGTCGACAAAGAGAACGCAGCGCTCGCTGACCGCATCTTCGACGACCCGCGCACCACCGAACAACTGGCATCGGATGTTTTTGCCGAGTTGCTGAGGCAGGGTTCGGCCGCCGACTCCAGCGAGCTGCTCGGCACCGGGGCTCCCTCGATTCAAGTCGTCGTGCTCGAGGAGCACCTCCGTGCGCGCGTCGGTCAAGCCTTCATCGACGGACAGAGCGAACCGGTGAGCATCGAAACGGTTGAGCGACTCAGCTGCGGTGGCCACGTCGCTCCCATCAAATTTGACGACAAGGGCCAACCGCTTGATTTGGGACGCGAACAGCGACTATTCAGCCGGTTCCAACGCAAGGCGCTTGCCGCCCGCGACGGCGGATGCCGGTTCGGCAACTGCGGGCGGCCCGCCAGTTGGACGGAGGCTCACCATATAAAACACTGGAAACGAGATCACGGCGAAACGAACATTCGCGACGGAATTCTGCTCTGTCGACACCATCACATGCTCGTGCACAACAACCATTGGGAGATCGTGCGCGATGCCGACGATCAGTACTGGCTGATTCCGCCGCGCGAGGTTGACCCCGATCAGGTTCCGCGACGCATGCACTCGAAAAGTCGCGCGCTCAAAGCCGCGATGGCTGCGGCGCGGGTTGCGAGCTAGGCCGACGCCTCGGCGTTGACGCGCTGGCCCACGACTGCGCTCACGCCGTCCTGGCGCATCGAGACACCGTAGAGGGCGTCGGCGATCTCCATGGTGCGCTTCTGATGGGTGATGATGATGAGCTGCGAACTCTGGCGAAGGTCGTGGAACAGGGTCAAGAGTCGCCCGAGGTTGGCGTCGTCGAGTGCGGCCTCGACCTCGTCGAGAATGTAGAACGGGCTCGGGCGCGCCTTGAAGATTGCGACCAGCAGGGCGACCGCCGCGAGCGAGCGCTCACCGCCGCTCAGTAGCGACAGTCGCTCGATCTTCTTGCCTGCCGGTCGCACTGACACCTCGATGCCTGTGTTGAGCAGGTCGTCGGGGTTGGTGAGTTCGATGCTGCCGGTTCCGCCTGGAAAGAGCACGGGGAACACCTCGGCGAACGCCGCCTGCGTGTCAGCAAAGGCGGCGCCGAAGATGCCCTGCATCTTCTCGTCGATCTCGTCGATGATCGTGAGCAGGTCTGTGCGGGTGTTGGTGAGGTCGGTGAGCTGCTCGGTGAGAAAGCGATGGCGCTGCTCAAGGGCGTCGAACTCTTCGAGGGCGAGCGGGTTGACCCGGCCGAGTTCGCCGAGTGTGCGCTCTGCCTTGGCGAGACGGGCCTGTTGCTCTGCGCGGTCGTACGCGTGGTAGCGCTGGGGCAATCGCTCGGGCGATTGCGCGAGCCCAGCGTCGACCGAGCCTGCGAGGTCGGGCTCATCGTTGAGCGGCGCGACACCACTTTCGTCGGGAATTGGTACGAGCGGCCCGTACTCGGCGACCAGCACATCCTCGACGAGTCCGAGTTCTTCGCCCGCGCGCTCGAGCAGCGTCGACAGGTGCAGCTTCTTTTCGTAGACCTGCATCTCGAGACCGTGCACGCTCTCGCTCACCACCGAGAGCCGCTCGCGCAGGGCACTCTCTTGACGGCGTAGCTCGGTGAGCTCTTCGTTCTGCGTCACGCGCTCTGCCTCGGCGGCCGCGCGATTGACTCTCGCCTCAGAGACCGAGCGGTCGACAAGGTCGAGCACGGCAGGAAGCGCCGCGGCAACTGCGGTCGCTGACGCGATCTGCCTGGTGCGCAGCACCACCAGTCGCGCGTGCTCCTCGGCGGCGGTGCGCTCAGCCTCGAGTTGCTCGGCGAGCGAAGCCGCGCGCTCCTGCTCGATGCGCACGCGCTCGCGCGCGGTTTCGACGCGAATGCGCTCTTCGACCACGGCGGCGCGGGCGGCGTCGAGTTCGGCCAGCAGGGCATCCCGGGCTGACACGTCGAGCATGGGACGCGGCTTCGAGGCGAACTGGTCGTGCTCGGCAACGACACGCTCGACATCAGCGCTCGCCGTGCGCACGGCCTCCGTGCTGACCTCGACCGCGGCAGACAGGCGCTGCCACTCGGCTTGCGCCGCTTCGAGCTGAATGCGCAGCTTGCCGAGCTGCTCTGACTGTGAGGCGCGCGCCGCGTCGAACTCGGTGAGGGTCGCGAGAGCGGCAACGGCCGTTGCTCGCGCAGCTTCGAGCGCCGCGCGCTTCTCGGCGAGAGCGAAGTCGGTTCGCTCGATCGTGGTGCTAACGCCCCGCAAGCGCTCCGCCGCAGAATCGCGTTCGGCGACGAGTTCGAGACGGCTTCGCTTGGCGCCCGATCCACCGCGCAGCACGTATTCGGTGAGCACGTCGCCGTTCTTCGTGATCACCGTCACATCGGGGATGCCGCGAAGATTCTTCCAGACAGTGCGGGCTGTCTCCAGATTCTCGACCACGACGACGCGAGCGAGAATGCCGAGGATGCCGTCGGGGGCGGTCACGAGCTCGGTCGCCGCGAGTGCCCCGATCGGCAGATCTGTCAGCGGCGTCACGCTCGCGCTAGACGCCACGACGATCTCGACCCGGCCAGCGTCGCTCGCCCGCGCGTGGTCAAGTCCGGCGATCGCCGCATCGTGGTCGTCGGCGAGCACGGCATCGGCGAGGCTTCCGAGTGCTGCAGCGATGGCCGTCTCGTAGCCCGCGCGCACGGTGACGTGCTCGGCGACGAGACCGCGGATTCCGCGCACTCCCGCCTCGACAATCGCCGTCGAGCCGTCTTTCTGGTCGACCGCCATCGACAGCGCTGAGGTGCGGGCAGCGAGCGAGTCGCGCTCGCGCTCGTGTGCGTGCAGCTCATCGCGGAGCTCTTCGACCTCGGCGACGAGCGCAGCAACGCGCGCTTCTGCGGTCTCGTAGGCAACCGTGAGCGAGTCGTCGGCGTCATCGCCCGCGGCGTCTTCGACAGCGTCAAGGTCGGCGCGCGCCGCCTCGCGCCTGGCCTCCGCCTGCTCGAGCGCGGCCTGCTGGCGGGCGAGCTCACCGCTCGCGGCGTTGAGGGCTGAGCGCGCGACATCCACTCGGGATGCGTGCCCGGCCAGATCGAGATCGTGCCGGCTGACGAGGGCAGATTGCGCCGCAATCTCGTCGTCGAGTGAGTCGAGGGACGCCTTCGCCGTGGCGAAGACGGCGCTAGCGCGACCGACGGCCTCTTCTGCGGAGGCGACGTCGGCGTGCAGTCGCTTCGCCTCATCCAGAGCATCTTGCACCGACTGCTGCGAGATGGTTGACGCGCCGGCCGGCCCGTCCGCCTGCTGACCGAGCAGGGCGAGCCGCTGGTTGGTCAGCGAGTAGAGGCCGCGGAGGCGCTCTTGCACCGACTCGAGCCCGAACGCGGTGCGGCGCGCGAGATCGACGGCGTCGCCGACTTGCGCGTGCTCGATGCGGCCCTCGCGCAGCTTGTTCTGGTCGAGTTGCTCTTGCAGCACGATGCGCTCGGTCTTGCGCTCGCTCTCGCTGCGGCTCGATGCCGTGATTGCCTCGCGCAGTTCGACGACCTCGTCGGCGAGCAGTCGCGCGCGCGCGTCGCGCACGGTCGCCGCGATCTGTTGGGCCTCTTTCGCGATCTCGGCTTGATGACCGAGGGGCTTGAGTTGTCTCCTGATTTCGCCCGCAAGGTCAGAGAGCCGAAGCAGGTTCGCCTGCATCGCCTCGAGCTTGCGCAGGGTCTTCTCTTTGCGGCGGCGATGCTTGAGAATGCCGGCGGCCTCTTCGATGAACCCGCGGCGATCCTCCGGCGTCGCGTGCAGCACGGCGTCGAGCTGGCCCTGGCCAACGATGACGTGCATCTCGCGGCCCAGCCCTGAATCGCTCAAGAGTTCTTGCACGTCGAGCAGTCGGCAGGTGTCGCCGTTGATCGCGTACTCACTCGCGCCGTTGCGAAAGAGGGTGCGGCTGATGGTGACTTCGCTGTATTCGATCGGGAGGGCGCCATCCGCGTTATCGATTGTCAGAATCACTTCTGCGCGACCGAGCGGACCGCGCGTGGTCGTGCCCGCGAAAATTACGTCTTCCATCTTGCCGCCGCGCAGCGTCTTCGCGCCCTGCTCGCCCATCACCCAGGCGAGCCCGTCGACGACGTTGCTCTTGCCAGAGCCGTTAGGCCCGACCACGCAGGTTACGCCCTTCTCGAACGCGAAGGTAGTCGGTTGCGCAAATGACTTGAAACCCTTGAGGGTGAGGCTCTTGAGATACAACGGCCACACCCTTTCTCGCGCTCGGTAACCTCCGTATACGGTACCCGACCTACCGGTGGCTGCCGGGCAGTTGTAGTCTGGTCGGCTGCCCATCATGAGAGGAACCCGCCAATGTTCATCGTTGAAGAGATCGTCGTGCCCGCGTCGGTCGATGCGGCCGACGCTACCGACTTTGCCGCGTGCTCGTTCATCATGAATGAGAACGAGGCCGAGGCCTACGGCCACGACGAGCTGCGCTTGGAGCCCGACGAGGTGCTGCCGTGGTGGCAGGACTCGGCGAACCCGCACCGACTCTTCGGAGTGCGGGTTGACGGGTCGCTTATCGGGTGCGGCACCTACGAATACCTAACCGCTGACGCTGATAGTTGTTGGTCGCGGGTGAATGTGCTCGCAGCACACCGCGGCCAAGGCATCGGCACTGCCCTCTTCTCACACATCGAAGAGATTGCGCGCTCTGACAGGCGCCGCAAGATTGTCACCTACTTTGCGTCACCGGATGCACCCGGCGACCGCATCGAGGCGCCCACCGGCTTCGGCAGCGTGCCGGCTGGCAACCCCGAAGTGCGGTTCGCTCTGCGGCACGGATTTCGACTTGAGCAGGTCGAGCGCGGCAGCCGCCTCACCCTGCCTGTCGAGGTTTCTTTCGACCCGCCGGCCGACTACCGCCTGCACTTCTGGACCAACAACACCCCGCCCGAGTGGCTCGAGCAGATGGCACTGCTCAACACGCGCATGAGCACGGATGCCCCTACCGCCGGCCTCGAAGAACCCGAAGACGTCATGACGGTCGAGCGCCTGCTCGAACAGGAGGCAGGCATCGCGCGCAATCCGCGTGCCTTTCTCTACGCGGTCGTAGAGCACATCCCCACGGAAGTTCTTGCTGGCTACACCGTGCTGAGCGTGCCGGTCGAGACCACGCGCACGATCAATCAGTACGCCACGATTGTGTTGACAGAGCATCGCGGCCACCGCCTGGGCATGCTTCTCAAGCTCGCCAACCTCGACTACCTGCAGCGGGTGCGCCCCGGCTACCCGTCAGTCATCACCTTCAACGCCGAAGAGAACCGCTTCATGATCGACGTCAACGAGGCGGTCGGATTCACGCCGATGGGCTACGAGGGGGCGTGGCGCAAAGACCTCTAGCGCGGGCTGTCTCCAGATTCTCGACCACGACGACGCGAGCGAGAATGCCGACGATGTCGTCGGGGGCGGTCACGTGCTCGGTACCCGATTGTTGTAGTCTGGTCGGCTGCCCTCCCTCGGGCGCAGACTGGACAACCGATGACAGAGATCACCGTTGAAGAACTTGTTGTGCCGACAACCGCCGACGCCGCCGATGCGGTCGACTTCGCCACGAGTGTTGACATTCGCAACGTCATCGAAGCCGAGGTTTACGGAACCAATGATTTCTGGCTCGCCCCCGCCGAGATCCTGCCGCACTGGCAGCAGTCTGCCGGGCCAACTCGACTGTTCGGTGTGCGGGTCGATGGCGAGCTCGTTGCGCGGCTCGTATACGAGTGGCTCGCCGACGACCAGACGACCATGTGGCCGACGATCAACGTGCTGCCGCAATTTCGGCGGCGCGGCATCGGCACGGCGCTCTTTGAGTTCGCAGAACAGCTCGCGCGCAGCGAAGGGCGAACCAAGTCGATCGTGTACGCAGGGTCGCCTGAGGGGCCAGGCGAGCGCATCCCCTCGCCCACCGGTTTCGGCAGCGTGCCTGCCGACAACCTCGAAGTACGGTACCTGCGCGGCCGCGGCTATCGCCTCGAGCAAATCGAGCGCGCCAGCACGTTGCCGCTGCCAGTCGACGTTTCGGTAGTCGGAGGCAGCGATGAGTACCGCCTGCAGTTCTGGCACGACCACACTCCCGCGCAGTGGCTTGAAGACATGGCGACCCTGTTTACCCGGATGAGCACCGACGCCCCAAGCGCCGGCCTAGACGAGCCGCCGGTGGTCTACACGGTCGAGCGCGTGCTCGAGTACGAGGAGGCGCAAGCGCGCAACCCGCGCAAGCAGCTCGTGGCCGCCGTCGAGCACATTGCGAGTGGAAACCTCGTCGGCTTCAGCGAACTGCGCGTGCCCGTCGAGCAGTCGCGACCGGTGAGTCAGGGCAACACTCTCGTGATTCGCGAACACCGCGGGCACCGCCTCGGCATGCTGCTCAAGACCGGCAACCTCGAGCGGATGCAGCGCGAGCACCCAGGGCACCCCTCGGTCATCACGTTCAATGCGGAAGAGAATCGCTACATGCTCGACGTTAACGAGGCCGTTGGCTTCGTACCGATCGGGTACGAGGGGGCGTGGTTGAAGGAGCTCTAGTTTTAGGTGCGCAGAAATTCGTCAATGGCGCGGCGCGCAAGCTTGGAGACAGAGACGCCCTCTTCGGTCGCGCGTGCCCTCAACTCCTGCTCCAGTTGCTCAGAGAGTCGCACCTGAAGCACGGGAGAGTGCAGCCCAGGGGCGCTGAGCGACTTTCCGCCTGGCACAAGATTTCGACGACGAATCTCGAACCCCTCCAGCACCCGTTCGACGACTTCTGGGGTTGCAGGCTGCCCGTCAATGCTGATGCTCTCGTCGGGCACCTCAACGAGTTCAATCGTGCGATTCATCGTCGTCTCCATTCGGCCGACGCGGCATGGATGCAGATCCAGCCGCCACCATTGCGGTCCTCCACCAGCACAAACTCGATTTCGATTCCGTCGCGATCCTCACCGATGAGAAGCTGCGCTCCTCCT
>JANONY010000193.1:0-6006 GCA_031421055.1 Actinomycetes bacterium
ATGGGTTTCAAGCGACGCGGGCCCGACGAGTCGTGAAACATGGCGAGGTCGACCTGGCAGGTCACGATGTCGCCGACCGTCACGCTGGGCAAGCCAGCAGCCCGTGCGATCAGCTTTTGAGCCAGTGACATACCAAGTGCCATGTTCAGTCCACCGTCGCGCCTGAGGTTTTCACTGCACGCTGCCAGCGATCCATTTCAAGCTGAATAAAACGTCGAAATTCATCTGGCTTGCTGGCAACAATGGTCGAGCCACCCCCACTGATCTCAAGGTTGGGGTCACCCACACGAATCCGCCGATTGCAGAGCCTCGACCGCGCCATCGAGATGCATTCGAATGATCGCCGTCGCCTCGCCAAGCAGATCCAGTCGGATCGCGTACTGCGTTTTCGCCTGCCCCTGCCACGTGCTGGCTTCTGGTGGGCGTGGAAGTCGGCGCTCTACCCGGTCGAGCATCGGATACAGCGAGAGCAGAATCGGGCGGGCATACTCGGCAGGCCCTGCTTCGGTGACGGTGTTCAGCATTCCCCGATCGTGCCAAGCCCACCGACATTCGCGGCGTTCGCGATGCCAGCCCGTGGAGGGGCGCCGGGACCCGGCCCTGTGGGGGACGGGAATACGGGACAATGGATGCATGGCCCCGCCGCTTCCGGAACAACCGCTCAGCCCGCTCGACGGTCGCTATCGCGCCGCCGTGCAGGGGCTCGGAGATCACTTGAGCGAGGCTGGCCTCAACCGTGCTCGCGTGCACGTTGAGGTCGAGTGGTTGATCTACCTCACCGACTGCGCGCTGTTTGACTCGACGCCACTCGACCCTGCGCAGATCGCAGCACTTCGGGCGCTCGTGACCGACTTCGGGCAAGCAGAGATTGACGAGCTGGCGGCGCTAGAGGCAACCACGCGCCACGACGTCAAGGCGATCGAGTACCTCGTGCGCAAAAAGCTGGGCGATCTTGGCCTCGGCGCAATCGCCGAGCTCACCCACTTCGCCTGCACGAGTGAAGACATCAACAATCTCTCGTACGCGTTGACAGTTCGCGCCGCGGTCGAAGAGGTGTGGGTGCCGAAGTTCCGCGCGGTCGTCGAAGGCATCCGTGCTCTTGCTATAGAGCACGCGGATGTTGTCATGCTGGCCCACACGCACGGCCAGCCTGCGACGCCGACCACACTCGGCAAAGAGTTTGCCGTCTTCGTCGGGCGCCTAGAGAGACTGTCGTCGCAGATCAAGGCAAGCGATTATCTCGGCAAGTTCAGCGGCGCAACCGGCACGTTTTCTGCACACGTTGCGGCGGATGCGAGCCAAGATTGGCCAGCCATCTCGAGGGAGTTCGTCACGGGCCTCGGTCTCGACTGGAACCCGCTCACCACGCAGATCGAACCACACGACTGGCAAGCAGAGCTCTACCAGCGCATCGCCCACGTCAACCGCGTGCTGCACAATCTGGCGACCGACGTGTGGACCTACATCTCGATGGGCTACTTGACGCAGATCCCGCAGGCCGGCGCCACGGGTTCGTCAACGATGCCGCACAAGATCAACCCGATCCGCTTCGAGAACGCCGAGGCCAATCTCGAGCTCTCGAGTGCGCTCCTTGATTCACTCGCACAAACTCTCGTCACGAGTCGGTTGCAGCGCGACCTAACCGACTCGACGACGCAACGCAATATCGGCGTCGCGATCGGACACTCGCTCGTGGCGCTCGACAACCTCGAGCGTGGGCTTCGCGAGTTTACGGTCGACCGCGAGCGCCTCGCGGCAGACCTCGACAGCAACTGGGAAGTTCTCGGCGAGGCGATTCAGACTGTCATTCGCGCAGAGATCACGGCGGGGCGCAGCTCGATCGCCGATCCGTACGCCCTACTAAAAGAGCTCACTCGTGGACGGCGCATCGGCAAGGCCGAGCTCGTTGAGTTCGTTGAGGCGCTCGACATCGGTGATGACGCGAAAGCGCGCCTGGTCGCACTCACCCCGGCCGACTACGCGGGGCTCGCAGCACAACTCGTAACGTTGCTGCCCGATCGCTAGCGGCTTAGTGCCCGCGGTCTTGATCGTCGAGGTCAAGGCGCTCTTCCGGGCTCGCTCCGGCGGTGATCGCGATGGTCGCAAGCGTCACGATCGACACGATGAAGGTGACGCCGAGCGCAATCGCAGCGAACACCAGGTCGCGAGTTCCCATCAGCGTCACGAGTGCTACGAAGACCGAGAACACCGCAGAAAGCCCGAGCAGCTCGGCCGGGCGGGTGCGATCGCGCTTACTTGGTGATTGAGTCAATTCTTCTCCATTGTTGCCGCGGTCTCATCCGGCGCCCACTTTTCTGACAGACCGGCAATCACCAGATACACCGCGAGGATCGCGCAGTAGGCACCGAAGAGCCCGACAACGATCACCGACGCGGTCAGCGGCGGCACAACCTTGTCGGGAATGCTGATCACCTGGTTGTAGTCGGCCGGGATCAGCAACACAGCAATCGCCGTGAGCGCAGTAACGCCGCCAACGAAGATCCGATCGCGCGCTTCAGCAGAGCGCCGAAGCACGATGCCGCCGACCAGCTCGAGCGCTCCCGTGACGCCGAGAAGAGTGCCTACGAGAAAAAGCAACACCGCGACTGGCTGCGTGGAGAATACGAGTGCGGCGACACCGCCGGCGGCAAGCAGTGCCGCGTGCGCCACGAACACCGAACGCGGAAGCAGCCTGCGCATCGCGCCGTACGCGAGCACGATCGCCGTCGCTAGCGCCCAGGCGCCGACGCCAACGAAGCCGAGCGTCGTCGAGTGATCCGCAGAGAAGGTGATGACCAGTGCAACGACCGCCGAAGGAACGGCTCGAAGAATAGACACGCCCCACGGGCGCGAAGAACCGGGATTCTTGCGCACCCGGCCAGTTTACGTTACTTGGCTAGGCGCCGGGCGGCAGGTCGACGAAGCGCGAGAAGTGCCCGTGGAATCCGACCGTGATGGTCTTAGTCGGTCCGTTGCGATGTTTGGCGATGATGAAGTCAGCCTCGCCAGCACGAGGGTTGTCGGCTTCGTAGGCACTCTCGCGGTGCAGCAAAATCACCATGTCGGCATCTTGCTCAAGCGACCCAGACTCACGAAGGTCAGACAGCGCCGGTTTCTTATCAGCGCGCTGCTCCGGGCCACGGTTGAGCTGCGAGATTGCGATCACGGGAACCTGTAGCTCTTTCGCAAGAAGTTTGAGCGCCCGCGAAAACTCGCTCACCTCTTGCTGGCGCGACTCCACCTTCTTGCCACTGGTCATGAGCTGCAGGTAGTCGATGATCACCATCTTGAGGCCTACCCGCTGCTTGAGCCGGCGGCACTTCGCACGGATCTCGACGAGGGTCATGTTCGGGCTGTCGTCGATGTACAACGGGGCATCGTTGATGCGGCCGCGTGTCTGGGCGATGGTCGTCCAGTCTTGCGCGTGCACCGTACCTTTACGCATGCTCTGCAGTGGAACAGCCGCCTCTGCACTGAGGAGACGCATTGCAATCTCGCTGCGCCCCATTTCGAGCGAGAAGATGATGGTTGGCATGTCGTGCTTGATCGCCGCGGCGCGGGCGAAGTCGAGACCGAGCGTCGACTTACCGAGCGCTGGACGAGCGGCGAGGATGATGAGCTGGCCCGGGTGCAGGCCGTTGGTCAGCTCGTCGAGCTCGGCAAACCCGGTGGGCACACCGACCATCTGACCGCCACGGCCCTTCGCTGCCTCGATCTCATCGATCGCGGTGGTGACGGCGTCAGTGAGGGGAACAAAGTCTTCGGAGTCGACGCCGCCGGTGACCGCATAGATCTCTGCTTGCGCGTTGTTGACGAGATCGACGACCTCCCCTTCGCTGGCGTAGCCCATTTGAACGATGCGGGTCCCCGCCTCGACCAAACGACGAAGTACCGCTTTCTCGGCCACGATCGTCGAATAGAAGCCAGCGTTCGCCGCGGTGGGAACAAGAGCGGTGAGGGTGTGCAGGTACTCTGCTCCTCCGGCGCGGGTGAGTTCACCAGTCTTGGTGAGCTCGTCGGCCACCGCGATGACATCCGTCGGTTCGCCGTGGGAATACAGCGAGAGCACAGCATCAAAGATGATCTCGTGCTTGGGAATGTAGAAGTCGGCGCCGCGAACAACCTCGACTACGTCGGCGACGGCGTCTTTGCTCAGCAGCATGCCACCGATGGCGCTCTGCTCGGCGAGCAAGTCGTGGGGTGGTGTACGGTCGCCGGGACGACCGTCGCCCTGCTGGCGTGACTCGTGGAGTCGCGGTTCGCCAGCGAGGCCGAGATGAGCGATCGACATGGCAACTCCGGGGGTTTGACGCGGCAACCTTTAATGGGGAATGCTACGACTTAATTTCTATCAAATGCCGCCGACACTTCGGGCACCCTCCGCCTTCGGTAGGCGGGTGCGCATGCCAACTGGTTCACCCTATGGAGGTGAGAGAGGGCGCACCAAGTGCCCTTGTGTATGGCGCTGTGGACAAACGGAGCGAAACGCCGTTGGCGCTGTGCAGAGGTTGTGTGAAGTGCTGTGGATAACTAACACACTTGCACGCGTTACTAGTCGTTGACCAGCAATTTTGTGTTGCACACCGTGTGTGTAGAAACTTGTCTTGACCACGAGTTGAGGGTTTCCGAAAATCGTGGGAACCCTGTGCACAATTGCCCCGCAAAGCCCTTGACAGGGCAAAGAAAAGTGCGGTAGCGCCGAGTTGAACTCGGTGCTACCGCACGTCGCATTTGTGCTATTTCGCGGCCACCACAGTGAGGGTGATGGTTGCAACAACGTCATCGCGGAGACGAACCGTCGCCTCGTGCGTTCCGGTCGCCTTGATCGCAGAAGTGATCTCGATTTTGCGCTTGTCGAGCTGGCCGAGACCAGCGGCGGCAACCGCGTCAGCGACATCCGCGGTCTTGACAGAGCCGAACAGGCGTCCGCCTTCGCCGGCCTTGACCGTCAGGTTCACTGCAGTGGCCTGCAGTTTTGCCTTGAGGTCTTGAGCCTCTTCGAGAGTGGCGTGCTCACGAGCAACGCGCGCTGCCTTGATCGACTCGATCTGCTTCTCTCCGCCACGGGTCCACGCAACTGCGAAGCCCTGCGGAATGAGGTAGTTGCGAGCGAAGCCGTTCTTGACGTCAACGACATCGCCTGGGGCGCCGAGGCCGGTGACCTCATGAGTGAGGATGAGTTTAGACATGTCGGTACTCCCTAGCGGCCCGAGCCCGCGTACGGCAGCAGCGCCATCTCGCGCGCATTCTTGACCGCGCGGGCGATGAGTCGCTGCTCTTGTACAGAGACACCGGTGATACGGCGGGCGCGGATCTTTCCACGCTCCGAGATGAACTTGCGAAGGGTCGCGACGTCTTTGTAGTCGATGACACCAACGCGGATCGCCTTGGCGGGGGCGGCGTTCTTGCCGTCCTTGCCCTTGCGGATGGGCTTGCGGCGGTCGCCGCTGCTCTTTCCAGCCATTGTGATTGGTCCTTAGGTCTTAAAAAGGGGTTTCGTCGGAGTAGCTGCCAGGCGTGTTCCACACGTCGCCCGCTGGGGCGTCAGGTGCGGATGCGGCCCACGGTTCGTCGGCGACGGCGCCGCGGCTTGCGCCAGCACCGCCCCCGTCGCGCGTGGATGCAGCGCGAGTGATCTGCGCGGTCGCGTAGCGAAGCGATGGGCCAACCTCGTCGACCTCGAGCTCGATGCTCGTGCGCTTCTCGCCTTCCTTCGTTTGGTAGTCCCGCTGCTTGAGGCGACCGGTCGCGATGACGCGGGTGCCTTTCGTCAGTGAGCCTGCAACGTGCTCTGCGAACTCTCGCCAGACGCTCGCGCGCAAGAACAGCGTTTCGCCGTCTTTGAACTCGTTGCTCGCGCGGTCGAAGTTGCGGGGCGTTGAAGCGATCGTGAAGTTCGCGACAGCGAGCCCGTTCTGCGTGTAGCGCAGCTCGGGGTCAGCCGTGAGGTTGCCCACGACGGTGATGACAGTCTCGCCAGCCATGACTACTCCGCGGTCTCTGCAG
>JANONY010000194.1:0-2762 GCA_031421055.1 Actinomycetes bacterium
GGGCAGCTGGGTACAGGCCCGACGAGATTGCAAGATTGTCGACATCGCCACGGAAGCCTCGAGCGTTGAGGTTCACATCCGTGGACTTCGAGAATTCGCGACCGATCAAAATGGTGCCGTTGGTCGTGGTCAGATCAGCGATCGAGCCGAAGTCTTGCGTCGCCACGAGCACGCCGTTGACATAAATTTCAGTGACCTGACCGTCGTAGGTCGCGGTGACCGTGAACCACTGCCCGATCGCCAGGGGCGTCGGCGCGACGACAACCCGGCCGACGAGCGACGTGTCTTTCAACGCCAAGAATGGAGCGCCGTCGGCGACTCCCAACGCCATGCCCGTCGACGATGCACCGGCGTTGTCTGCGTTCGGCATAGACACCGCTGCCCTGTACCCGGCTGTGCCATCCCAGCGCAGATCGGCCGAGACCGTGAAACTGTTGGTCAGAACCGGAGAAGACGTCGTGGCCACCATGTTGGCGTCCACTGTTGTGTCGCCAGTGAATCTCAGCGCGAAATTACCCGCGGCCCAGGCCGGCGCCGCGGGCGCCGCGAGCAGAAGACCGGATGCGAGCACACTCACAGCAACCACGGCTGTGGCGATTCGACGATGAGCGCGCATGCGGGTTCTTTCGATGTTTGGTCGAACTACGACTAAAGCACCTGCTGATATCTCCCGCGAGCCTACCGCTGAGGGGCGGCTGTCGCTGCAATCCTCTTCCGGTGCGTGGTGCCGTCCGCGGCGAGACTCTAGCGATCGCGGCCCGAACGAGACCGCGCAAGAACCCCCGCGAACACCGCGTGCAGCAGCGGCAACCCGGAGCCGATCATCAGCCACGGGCCGTAGGGCTCGTCGCGCACCATGATTCCGCCGATCAGCAGCACGCCGAACAGCACAGCAGAGACGAGCCGTCGGCCGGTGCGCTCGAGCGCAGCGATGCGCCGCTCGAGCCGCGGGTTTTGCAGCGAGACCTTGCCCTCCTCGAGCCGAGTCGTGAGGTCGTCGAGTCGCTGGGGGAGCCGCGCGAGCACGGTCGCGACTTCGAGCGCTTGCTTGGCGAAGTCCTTGACGACGTTGCCGCCCTCGGCGCGAAGCAGGTTGGCAGAGTACGGCTCCACCGCATCCCAAATATTGAAGTCGTGGTCGAGGGAGCTGCACATTCCGGAGGTCAGTGCCACCGCACGGATGATGAGCAGAAACTCCTCGGGAAACTGGAAGGGCAGCGATCGAACGAGCTCGTTGAATTCGTCGGCGAACGCGCGGAATTCCTTCGGATCCACGTCGCGCAGTTCGGTGAAGCTGATGCCGCCGAAGCGGGCGAATACCTTCGTCATCGCGCGTTCAAGCTCTGCGGTGTCGGCGGACGGCAGCAGCACGCCAACCGCGCGGAAGCTGTCGACCATGCGCTTGCCGTCGCGCGTGGCGGTCGCGATGAGCACCTGGCGTAGGCCCGGACGGAGGGTCGGCGGAACCTCGCCCATCATCCCGAAGTCGATGAACGCGAAGTGCCAGCCGTCGGCTGTGGGCTTCACAAAAATGTTGCCAGGGTGCGGATCGGCGTGAAAGAACCCGTGCACGAACAACTGATCAAACATGACGGCCGCAAACTCGACCGCAACCTTGGAGGGGTCGATGCCGGCCGCCCGCAGCGCCTCGACGTCGTTGATCTTGATCGCGCTGACGTCTTGCAGGGTGAGCACGCGGCGGGTGCTGCGCTCCCACACGATCTCTGGCACGCGCACGCGCGGGTCGTTGGCGAATGCCTCGGCGAACCTCTCGGCGCTCGCGGCCTCGTGCAGGTAGTCGATCTCTTCGAGGCTCGTGACCGCGAACTCTTCGAGCAGGGCAGGAGCGTCGACGCGGTCGGAGACGAGTCGAACCCGGCTCACCCAGCCGGCAATGCGACGCAGCGCGCGAAGATCGACGTCGACGACAGCTTCGATTTCGGGCCGTTGAATCTTGATGATGACGTCGCCCAAGCCGGTTTCCGCCGCGTCGAGGTCGGAGAGTATTGCGCGGTAGGCCTGCCCGAGCGACGCGGAGGCGATCGGTTCTGGGTCAACTGACGCATATGCGCGCTCCAGCGGCATGCCCAACTCGGCCTCGGCGAGCGCCCGGATCGTGGCGAACGGCACGGCGGGAACCTCGTCTTGCAGCCCGGCCAGCTCACTCGTAATCTCCGGCGGCAGCACGTCGAGTCGCGACGACATGAACTGGCCTACCTTGATCATGAGTCCGCCCAGATCGACCGCGAGCCGGTGAAAGCGGCGGGCGATGTTCTGGAGTCGGGCCGGGCGTTCGCGTTCCACGAACTTCGTGAGGCCCAGGCGTGGAAGAAGAATTTCGTACCACCACGTCTGCACGAGGTAGCGTGCCGCGAACCTCAGAATCTTGCGCGAGCGGGCGCGCATACGGCGCCCACCTGCTTGCGGCACCCTCTAGTCCCGAGCGAGGATGGCGTAGAGCTTGCGACGCGCCTCGTTGAGCACGTCGACCGCTTCGGTCACTTGCTCCGGCTTTCCGGAACGCCCGACTTGCGCGGCCGCTTGGGCGAGCTCAACGCCCGCCTTGGGCAGAGCGCTCGAGCGGTGAGTGTCGCGCACGCCCTGCGACTCCCATGGCGCTGGTCGGTCGGCGGTCGCCTCGGTTGCGGCGCGGCCCTCGTCGGTGAGCGAGTAGGTCTTTCGGCCGTTGCTCTCTTTGGCGCTGATCAGCCCTTCATCTGCAAGCAGTTGCAGCGTCGGGTAGACCGAACCGGGGCTCGGCT
>JANONY010000195.1:0-6707 GCA_031421055.1 Actinomycetes bacterium
TCAGCCACCTCACCCCGCCGCCGGGCACCGCCTACGTCGGCAACGGACTGCGCAAGGGCTGGACGCCCCGACCGTCCACAAAGTCCTGAGACATCAGAAGTGTCCACTAAGTCCTGAGACATCACATGCTCACGTGAGCACCAACTCACACAGCTCGCACACGCACCCACCTGCCGGCCGAACGCGGGCCCGGCAGGGCTGGTGTGTTCTAGAGCCATGTGAGTTGCGGCTCAAGTGAGCAGCAACTCACACAGCTGAAACGGGCACCCCCGTTGGGAGCGCGATACCAGCGCACGTGTGGGTGGTCAGAGCGGATCGGAGCGGATCAGAGCGGATCAGAGCGGGTCAGAGCGGGTCGGAGGGAGTCGGAGCGGATCAGAGCGAGTAAGCGCGGGTCAGCGCGGGTCAGAGCGAGTCGGCAAGAACCCGCACACTATCGTTCGCGTGCAGCCAGAGGCAGGAGTGAGCGCACCTTATCTCTACTGTGCGACGGCAACGGCAACGACAATCTTGCTTCGCGCGTGCTCTCGCCCGAAGCGCTGCATCGCGGCCTGGCCGTCAGCGAGCGGGAAGCTTGCCTCGATGCGTGGGGTGACCGATCCGGCATCAATGAGCTGCGTCAGGCGGTGCAGGCGCTCAACCGTGCTCGTTCCGACGAGCGGGACCACGCGCTGGCGCACGAACAGGTTGTAGATCGAGGCGCGCAGTAGCCGCCCGATCGGGCCGAAGACGGCACTGCCCGCGCCCGAAGAAAGCACGAGTGCGCCCCGCTCGGTGAGTGTGCGGCGCAGGGCCCGCAGCGAGTGGTTGCCGACGAGGTCGAGCACGACGTCATAGCGCTGCGGCTCGGCGGTGAAGTCCGAAACCGTGTAGTCGATCACACGGTGCGCACCCAGTTCGGCGGCCTGTGCCGCATTTCGTGCGCTGCACACCGCGGTGACCTCCGCCCCGAGCGCAACCGCGATCTGCACAGCAAAAGTGCCGACGCCGCCAGACGCGCCGTTAACGAGCACCCGTTGCCCGGGCGCGACCACCGCGGCTTCTGTGAAGGCCTGCAGCGCGGTCGTGCCAGCAATGGGTACCGCGGCCGCCTGATCGAACGAGAGTCGAGCGGGCGCGTGGGCCAGCGAGCGCTCCGCGACAACCACGAACTCTGCGAGACTGCCGGTCGCGCACTCCGCAAACACCCGATCCCCGATGGCGAACCGAGTGACGCCGGTGCCGATCGCTTCGACGGTGCCGGCGACATCCCGTCCCCTGATCTGCACCTTCGGGCGCGAGAGCCCGAAAGCGAGCCGCATGATGTACGGCTTGCCGGTCATGATGAACCAGTCGGCGGCGTTGATGGATGCGGCGCGCACCCGCACCAGCACCTCGCCCTGGCCGGCGGTTGGGGTCGCGACCTCGGTGAGTTCGAGCACGTCGGGCATGCCGTAGGCACGCTGAAGTAGAGCTTTCATGATTTTGTTCTTTCGTGTGGGGTGAAGGGGTAGAGCGGCGGATTAGTTTGCGCGGCGCGCGCGGGCAAAGCCATCGACGATGTCGGTGAAGCTCAGTAGGCCGATGAACACGACGATGATCCAGGCGACGACACCGTCGCCGTCAGGCCAGCCGGTCGCGGTGAAGAAAGCGGGGTTGAGCAGCGCACCCGAAAGCGCGAGCACGATAACTGGCACCGAGAACAGCAGCGCAAGAACGGCATTCGCGAGCGCCTGGGGGTAGCCCCAGCCGACGTAGTGGCCAGCGAAGGCCGCCCCGATGCTCGCGACCATGAAGAGGCCGGCAAGCAAAAGCGCGCCGGAGTTCCAGAGGCCCGGCTCGATGAGCCCGATGGGCGAGCCGTCGGGGTACCGCACCGGGCCGACCGTCTGCAGCACCACGAGCGCGGTCGCGATCACCGCCGCGACCGAGGATCCGCCGATGAGTGTTGCCGCGTCGAGACCGCGTTCTGGCAGGGCGGCCCGAGCGAGCGGGTTCCACTGCTGGGTGCGACGCGAACTCAACGCGGGCAGTCGCTCGAGCACGGCGAACAGCGCCGTCGACCAGAAGGCGATGTGAAACGCCACAACCGCGGAGGCCACCACGGCATCGCGGGCAGCGGAGAGGAAGTCACTGCCACCTTGGATGGCGACAAAAGCCACCACCACGAGCATGAGCGGCACGACGGTCGAGAGCGCCACGATCAACAGCCGGGAATAGTCAAGGAACAACCTCGGGCCAATCAGGTGCAGCGGGCGCTCGGAGTACTGGGCGGCAAGGCGCACCGGGTCGCCGAGCTCGGTGAGCGTCTGCACCTCGGCGTCGGCCTTGTCGGCGCCCGCCTCTTCGCGACCGTCAATCGCATCAGCGATGAGGCCGCGCAACTCGGTGTTGATGTCGGCTCGCTGCCTGGCGGGCAGGCGTCGGAGGGTTGCCGCTACGTAGCGGTCAGTGAGGGTCGTGGTCATGATTCGTCCTTAAGGGAGGCAAAGGCGGACTGCAGCTGCTGCCAGTCGCGAGTGAGAAGGTCGGCCACGGCGGTGCCGTCGTCGCTAGTGCGGTAAAACTTGCGGGGGCGTGACTCTTCGGTGTTCCACTCGCTCGTGAGCAAGCCCTGGGCCTCGAGTCGGCGCAACAGCGGATAGAGGGTGTTTGCGTCGACCGCGAACCCCCGCGCGTCGAGCGCCTCGAGCAGGGCGTAGCCGTAGTCGGGGGTTCGCAGCACCAATAGGCACGCGAGCACCACGGATCCGCGTCGCAGCTCTTGGCGGTGCGTGGCCAGCATGTCGTCATCAAGCATGACTTGAGCATACTGTGTGACACACACTAATGTCTAGTGCACGTTGATGTAGAAAATCCGAGCCTGCGGAGCGGTCGAAAGTCGCGCGGCGGCCGGTCGTACGATAGAAGGCTATGTCCGAGCCCGAGATCGTCATCACCTACCCCGCTGACCTGCCCGTCAGTGCGCGCCGCGATGACATTCTCGCGACCCTGCGCGAACACCAAATCGTGATCGTGGCCGGCGCGACGGGATCGGGCAAAACCACCCAGCTACCGAAGATGCTGCTGGAACTTGGCAAAAAATCCATCGGCCACACCCAGCCGCGACGCATCGCGGCCCGCACCATCAGCGAGCGCATCGCCGAAGAACTCGGCAACGACGAGATCGTCGGCTACCAGGTGCGCTTCACCGACACGGTCGGCAAGAACACGCGCATCAAGCTGATGACCGAGGGGATTCTGCTCAACGAGATCCACCGCGATCGCGACCTCAAAAAGTATGACGCGATCATCATCGACGAGGCGCACGAGCGCAGCCTCACCGTCGACTTTCTGCTCGGGTACCTCAAGCAGCTCATCCCGCGTCGGCCCGACCTCACCGTCATCGTCACGAGTGCGACGATCGACCCAGAGAGCTTCTCGAAGCACTTCGCCGACGAGAACGGAGTCGGCGCGCCGATTGTCGAGGTCAGTGGCCGCACCTACCCGGTCGAGATTCGGTACCGACCGCTCGTCGCCGACGTAGTCGACGATGACGAGGCCGAACCCAGCGAGGATCGCGATCCACTTGACGGCATCAACACCGCCCTCGACGAACTCGCGCGCGAAGAGCCAGGCGACGTGTTGGTATTTCTCAGCGGCGAGGCAGAGATTCGGGATGCCGAAGAGGCGATTCGCGGACGCAACCTCCCGAACACCGAAATCCTCCCCCTCTACGGCCGGCTCAGCGCAGCCGACCAGCACCGAGTGTTTGCGGCCGGCAGCGCCAATAGGAGGGCTGGCGGCGGGCGGCGGATCGTGCTCGCCACCAACGTCGCGGAAACCTCGCTCACTGTTCCCGGCATCCGCTATGTCATCGATGCGGGCACGGCGCGCATCAGTCGGTACAGCGTGCGCTCAAAGATTCAGCGCCTCCCGATCGAGGCGATTTCGCAAGCGAGCGCGAACCAGCGGTCTGGCCGCAGTGGGCGCACGAGCCCTGGCATCGCCATTCGGCTGTACAGCGAGCAAGACTTCGAGAAGCGCCCGGAGTTCACCGAGCCCGAGATTCTGCGCACCAACCTCGCCGCGGTGATTCTGCAGATGATCTCGCTCGGCCTCGGCGACATCGCCGCGTTCCCGTTTCTGCAGCCGCCAGACTCGCGCGGGGTGAAGGACGGCCTCGACCTGCTGAGCGAACTGCGCGCGGTGGAGCTTGGGGCGGGGGCCATTTCTGGCCCCCGCCGCGACCCCAGCGCTGATCGCCGTCTCGGCGATCAGGATCACATTGGGCCACAGATCACCACAATCGGCAAGCAGCTCGCCCAACTGCCGATCGACCCCCGCCTCGGCCGCATGGTGGTCGAGTCGAAGGCGCACGGCACGACGCGCGAGGTTATGGCGATTGTCGCGGCGCTGAGCATTCAGGATCCGCGCGAACGACCGCTCGAAAAGCGCACCCAGGCCGACCAGTCGCACGCCCGCTTCACCGACCCCACCAGCGACTTCATGAGCTACCTCAACCTCTGGAACTATCTGGAGGAGAAGCAAAAGGAGCTCAGCGGCAACCAGTTTCGCCGGATGTGCAAGGCCGAGTACCTGAACTTCCTCCGGGTGCGCGAATGGCACGACGTCTACCGCCAGTTGAGCCGGATGGCGAAGCCGTTGGGGCTGGTAGTCGGCGATGCCAGTGTGAACGCCGACGGCATCCACCGGAGTTTGCTCGCTGGGTTGCTCAGTCACATCGGGCTGAAAGACCTCGCGAAGAAGGACTACCAGGGCGCCAGGCAGAGCCGCTTCGTGATCTTCCCCGGCAGCGCGCTCGCCAAGAAACAGCCAAACGCGATCGTCAGCGCAGAGCTCATTGAGACGAGTCGGCTGTTCGCGCGGGTGAACGCCACGATCGACCCGGCGTGGGCGGAGGCGATCGCGGGCGACCTCGCCAAGCGCAGCTACAGCGAGCCACGCTGGGAGAAGAAACAGGGCTCGGTGATCGCGAACGAGCGCGTCACTCTGTACGGCCTCGCGATCGTGCCGAAGCGCAGCGTGCAATTCTCGCGCATCGACATGGGCTACGCGCGCGACCTCTTCATTCGCAATGCCCTCGTCGATGGCGATTGGGATCTCTCGCGCACCGACCGCCGAATCACCGCGTTCGACCGGGCGAACCGGGCGCTGCGCACCGAGCTCGAAGAACTCGAGGAGCGCACCCGCCGCCGCACCATCCTGTTCGACGACGAGACGGTGTACCGCTTCTATGACGAGCGGATTCCGCCCGACGTCGCCTCGCTGAAGAGTTTCGAGACCTGGTGGCGCACCGCACGCGCCGAGAACCCCGACCTGCTGATAATGACCCGCGAAGCACTCGTCGACGACGAGGCCGTGCCGGTGATGAACGAGGAGCAGTTTCCGAGCGTCTGGCGCCAAGGCGAACAGCAACTTGCCGTGACGTACCGGTTCGAGCCGGGAGCGGAGGACGACGGCGTCACCGTGAAGGTACCCCTCCCCCTGCTTCCCGCGGTTCGGTCGGTCGGCTTCGACTGGCTCGTGCCCGGCCTGCGCACAGAGCTGATCGCCGCGCTACTCAAGACGCTGCCGAAACCGATTCGTCGCAACGTCGTGCCGGCGAACGACTGGGCGCAAAAGTTCGTCGACACGATTCCGCCCGACCCCGACATCGACGGCATCTCGCTCGTCGAGTACCTCGCGCGACAGATTCGCTCGCTCACCTACACCCCGGTCGACGTCGACGACTTCGAGCTCGATCGGCTGCCCGACCATCTGCGCGTGACTTTCGCCGTCATCGACGAGCGCGGGCAGATCGCCGCGCGCAGCAAAGACCTGTCGTCGCTGCGGCTCAAGCTCGCGGGGCGCGGGCGCGAGTCGGTGGCGAAAGCGACAGTTGCGCCGAGCGGCGCCGCCCCGAAGAGCGAACTCGAGCGCTCCGGTCTGACCACGTGGGACTTCGACGAGCTACCCCGCACGCTCGACACGAAGCACAGCGGTGGGGTGGTTCGCGCCTACCCGGCCCTGGTCGACGCTGGTAAGAGTGTCGAGATAAGACTCATGTCTACCGAGTCCGATCAGCGGCTCGCCCAGCGTGGCGGCGTGCGGCGCCTGCTGCAGCTCGCGATACCCGCGCCAACGGCCTACGTGCAACAGCACCTCACCTCGGCCGAGAAGCTCGGACTCGCTGCGAGCCCGTACCGCAGCAACGCCGAGCTGTTCGACGACTGCCTCGCCGGCTGCATCGACGCGGTGGTCGACACCAGCACGATCTTCACCCGCGAGCAGTTTGAGCAGGCGCGCACGACAATCAATGCCGGAATCGTCGATGCCATGTTTCAGGCGGTAAGCGAGGTGAGTCGCGTACTCGTCGCCGCACGCGAAGCCGACCGCGCGATCAGTGCGGCGAGCACCGTTTCGCTGATGGCGCCGCTGGCCGACGCACGCGCGCAACTCGACGCGCTCGTGCACCCCGGCTTCATCGCGTCCACCGGGCTCGTGCACCTCCGGCGCGTGACGCTCTACCTGCAGGGCATCGTGCACCGAGTGGGCAAACTCGCAGACAACATCGGACGCGACCGCATCTGGCAAAGCGAGGTCGCCGAGGCCACCCAGCGCTACATTTCCGCCGGCGGGGACCTGCCGCTCTCCCCCGACGCGCCGGAGCACCTCCGCCGTGCCCGCTGGATGCTAGAAGAGCTGCGCCTATCGCTGTTCGCCCAGCACCTGCCGACGGCAGAGCC
>JANONY010000196.1:0-4373 GCA_031421055.1 Actinomycetes bacterium
CGGTTTCACGAGGTGCGGCGCAATGCGCTGCAGCAGCAGGCCACGCTCGATGAGCGCTTCGCGCACAAGCCGAAAGTCGAGCTGTTCAAGATAGCGGATGCCGCCATGCACGAGCTTCGACGACCGGCTCGAGGTGCCAGAAGCCCAATCGCGAGCCTCGACCATGCCGACGCTGAGGCCGCGCGTTACGGCGTCGAGCGCACTCCCGGTACCAACAATTCCGCCGCCGATGACGAGTATGTCGAGCTCTTTCGTGCCGAGCGCCGCGATCGCGGCCTCGCGCTCGATCGGGCCGAGCTTCGACGATCTGGTGACGGTTTTCGGTGTAGTCATGCGCTCCCCTAGCTCTGGCGATACGGGGCGACGACGACTTCGACCCGCTGAAATTCTTTGAGGTCTGAGTAGCCAGTTGTGGCCATCGAGCGCCGAAGCGCCCCCATGAGGTTCACCCTGCCATCGGCAACGGTGGAGGGCCCGAAAAGTAGCTCTGCGAGGGGCGCCAGCGTGCCGACCTCGACCCGGTTGCCACGCGGCAACTCGCCGTGGTGTGCCTCTGCGCCCCAATGCCAGCCCCCGCCAGGGGCGTCGGTCGCACGAGCCAGCGTCGAGCCGAGCATCACGGCGTCCGCCCCGACCGAGATCGCTTTGATAATGTCGCCGCTGGCGCCAAGGCCGCCGTCGGCGATGACGTGAACGTAGCGCCCGCCCGACTCGTCGAGGTAGTCTCGTCGCGCTCCGGCGACATCGGCAACGGCGGTAGCCATCGGGGCGTGAATGCCGAGCACGGCGCGCGTGGTCGACGCCGCGCCACCGCCGAACCCGACAAGCACTCCGGCCGCGCCCGTGCGCATGAGGTGCAGTGCGGCCGTGTAGGTCGAAGCGCCACCGACAATGACGGGCACATCGAGTTCGTAAATGAACTTCTTGAGATTGAGCGGCTCCACCGACTTCGACACGTGCTCTGCGCTGACCGTTGTGCCTCTGATCACGAACAGGTCGACGCCGGCGTCGACAACCGTCTTGTAGAGCTCTTGCGTGCGTTGCGGGCTCAGCGCCCCGGCCACGGGCACGCCCGCCGCGCGAATCTCGGCGAGGCGCTGCGTGACAAGCTGCGGCTTGATCGGCTCTGCATAGAGCTCTTGCATGCGCTTGGTGGCGTTCGCCTCGGTAAGGGTGCGGATCTCGGCGAGCGCGGGTTCGGGATCGTCGTAGCGCGTCCACAGGCCCTCGAGGTCGAGCACGCCGAGGCCGCCGAGTTTGCCCATCGCGATCGCGGTGGTCGGGCTGACGACCGAGTCCATCGGTGCCGCAATGACGGGAATCTCGAAGGTGAACGCGTCGATCGTCCAGGCGATCGACACGTCTTGCGGGTCGCGCGTACGGCGGCTCGGCACGATGGCGATGTCGTCGAAGGCGTAGGCGCGGCGCGCGCGCTTGGCGCGGCCGATCTCGATGTCACTCACGAGCAACGAGTCTATCTGGCGCGAATAACACGGGCTTCGTCCCACACGGCCGCTGGCGCCTCGTAGACCCGGCCGTCGGATCCGAAGACCAAGAAGCGGTCGAATGAGCGAGCGAACCAGCGGTCGTGAGTGACGACCATGACGGTGCCTTCGAAACGCGCGAGTGCGTCTTCGAGAGCTTCGGCAGAGACGAGGTCGAGGTTGTCGGTCGGTTCGTCGAGCAGTAGCAAAGTTGCGCCGCTGAGTTCGAGTAGCAGAATTTGCAGCCGGGCCTGCTGCCCGCCGCTCAGCGACTCGAAGTTCTGCTCCGCGCCTTCGACCAGTCCATAGCGGTCGAGCGCGCGGCTCGCCGCCTCTCGCGCCATGCCCGCACGATTGTCGTCACCGTGGTGCAGAATTTCGAGCAACGTGCGACCGACGAGCGCTGGGTGTTGGTGCGCCTGCGCAAACCAACCAGGTACCACGCGCGCTCCGAGCTTGATTACGCCGCGGTGCGTCACCGGTTCTAAGGTCGCGCCAACCGTCGTGAGATGCCCAGCCCGCGGATCCGGGTCCGAGCCGCCGAGGGCAAGGAGTCGGAGAAAATGTGACTTACCTGAGCCGTTGGATCCCAACACCGCCACGCGGTCCCCGAACCAGATCTCGAGGTCGAAGGGCGCCATCAACCCGGTCAACTCCAGCTGCTCGGCCACTACCGCACGGTTGCCGGTTCGGGCTCCGCTCAGGCGCATCTTCAGGTCCTGATCGCGCGGACGCGCCTCCGGTGGGCCGGCGTTCTCAAAGCGCTTCAGCCGCGACAAGGCAGCCTGATACTTGGGGGCGAAGCTGTCGTTCGCGGTCGCCTTGACCTTCATCAGGTAAACGAGCTGCTTGATCTTCGCGTGCTCCTCGTCCCAACGACGCAGCAGCTCGTCGAGCCGACTCATGCGATCTTCTCGCGCGGTGTGATAGCTCTCGAAGTTGCTGCCGTGCGTCCAGGCGCTGTTGCCCGCCGCGCCAACCTCGATGGTGATGATGCGATCCGCAGCGCGTGCGAGCAGCTCTCTGTCGTGGCTGACCAAAAGTACGGTCTTTGCGCTCGCGCGAAGTGAATCCTCGAGCCACCGCTTGCCTGGCACGTCGAGGTAGTTGTCGGGCTCGTCAAGCAACAACACCTCATCGGTACCGCGCAACAGCGCCTCGAGCACGAGTCTCTTCTGCTCTCCGCCGCTGAGCGTCGTGACTTCGCGATACTTCGCGCGCTCGAAAGGCAGGCCGAGGGCAGCGATGGTGCAGGTGTCCCAGAGCGTCTCCTGCTCGTATCCGCCGACATCCGAGTAGTCGCTAATCGCCGTCGCGTAAGCGAGCTGGTTCACGGTCGTGTCGTCCTCGATGAGAGCAAGTTCGCTCGCGTCGAGCGCATAGGCCGCGCTCTTGATGGCCGACGGAGCTACCGAGATCAGCAGGTCGCGCACTGTCGTGCTGTCGCGCACGTGCCCGACGAACTGGTCCATAACACCAAGCCCGCCGTCGATGCTGATCGCCCCGGAGTCGGCCTTGAGCTCGCCGCGGATGATGCGCAACAGCGTCGATTTGCCTGCGCCGTTGGCGCCAATCAACGCCGCTGTCACGCCCTCGCCGACACGGAACGAAACCTCGTCGAGCAGCGGTCGACCGTCGGCAAGGGAGTACGAAACACTGTTCACATCGACGAAACCCACGGCAACTACCCTTCTCGGCCACCGGGTGGGCAGCCGACCAGAGTACACCCAGCGCGGCGCAGAATTGTGCCCCACGGGTGCCCACTGCGACTCCTAAGCTGAGCACACGCTGCATTCCTCGATTGTTGAAGGACTCCGATGGCCGACATTCGCCCCTTTCTCTTCGGCAAGCACCTGCGCGCGACGCCAACCAACCACATCGTGCACTCGCGTCGAGGCAAGTTGGTGCACAGCGGTGCCGGCGTCTCATTCACTTTCTTCCCGCTGAACGCGGCAATAAGCGAGGTACCCATTGCCGAGGCCGAGCTCTCGGTACTCTTCGGCGCACGCACGCTTGACTTTCAGGAGGTCAGCGTTCAGGCGACGGTTACCTACCGCTTCGCCGATGCCAAGGTCGCCGCGAGTCGCATTGACTTCGCTATCGACCCCTATCGAGGAACGTGGCTCGGCAAGCCGCTTGAGCAAGTGGGCACGCGCATTACAGAGCTCGCCCAGCAGTACGCCGTAGAACATATCTCGTCGGTGCGACTGGTTGAGCTGCTTGGCGGCGGCATTCCTGCGGTGCGTGAGGTCACATCCACCGGACTGATCGCCGATGCGCGCCTCGCCGAGACGTCGATCACGGTGATCGGCGTACGCATCGTCTCGATCCGCCCACAAGCCGACCTCGAGCGGGCTCTCGAGGTACCCGTGCGCGAGCAAGTGCAACAAGACGCCGATAAGGCCACCTTCGAGCGCCGGGCGCTCGCCGTTGAGCGCGAGAGGGCGATTGCCGAGAACGAGTTGCAGAGCAAGATCGAGCTTGCCACACGCGAAGAGCTGCTCGTCGCTAGGGAGGGCGCCAACGCCCGCAAACGCGCCACCGAAGAAGCGGCGCGCGAGCGCATAGAGACCGAGGTGCGCGCCGAATCGACTCGGGCACTCGGGCTCGCCAACGCCGACGCAGAGAAGGCTCGCCTCGCGGCCTACAAGGGCGTCGACCCAGCCGTGCTCACGGCGGTGTCTGTACAGTCGATCGCTGAGCACTTGCCAGCAATCGGCACTCTCAACCTCACCCCCGACGTGCTGACTGAAGCGCTGAGCCGGATCACCAGGGCGCCCTCGGCCTGACATGGCGCTGCCAGCCCGCGTGGTGCTCGTATATCGCAGATCGGAGTATTCCGAACTGCTGTCGAGGCACGCCACCTACGGCCAGGCGGAGTTCTTTCTC
>JANONY010000197.1:0-1615 GCA_031421055.1 Actinomycetes bacterium
CGAATCCAGCCCTCGCCACTGCGCCCGAACGCGCTGCCCGGTGCGACCGCGACCCGGCGCGTGATGAGAAAGTCCATCGCCCAGGTGGCGACGTCTCCGTTGCTGGCGTGGCCGACATCCACCCAGAGATAGAACGAGCCGTGCGGGTAGTGATAGCGGATGCCGCGAGCGTCGAGCACCGCCGCCGCCGTCTCAAAGTTGGCTCGGTAGTGCCGCGCCGCTTCCTGCACGTGTGACTGATCGCCCTCGATCGCGGAGAGGGCTGCGCGCTGGTCGGCGGACCCCGCGCAGCTGATCGACGCCTCCTGCACTTTGCGCATCGTGTCGGTGAAGCCGGGCGGGGTCACTAGGTAGCCGACCCGCACGCCCGTCATGGCGTAGGTCTTCGACAGCGAGAAGGCGGTGAAGATGCGGTCGCTGCCGCCGAGGCTGGCGATGCTCACGTGCTCCTCGCCGTAGGTGAACGCTTCGTAGACCTCGTCGCTGAGAATCCAGAGATCGTGCTTTTGTGCGAACGCAAGAAGGTCGGCCAGCACGTTTCGAGGGAACACCACCCCGAGAGGATTCGACGGAGAGTTGATGATGAGCAGTCGCGTCTTCGGCGTCACGAGCGACTCGAGCTGCGCGAGGTCCGGCAAGAACTCGTGCTCTGGCAACAGGGAGTACGGCACCGATACCGCACCGAGCATGCTCGCGTTCATCGAAAACGTCGTGTAGCCGGGGTCGGGCAGCAGCACCTCGTCGCCCGGCGCGAGCGTCAGCGCCATCGCCTGGTGCAGACCCTGCGTCGCGCCGATCGTCACCCAGATCTGCTCAATAGCCGCATGGATGTGATTGTCACGAGCAAGTTTGGTCGCGATTGCAGCGCGCAGCTCTGGTATGCCGGCGTTGGCGGTGTAGTTCGTGTCATCGACATCCCACGCTGCCTTCGCGGCAGCCGTGATGTGCGGTGCGACGGGCACGTCTGGTTCGCCGACCGCGAGCATGATCACGTCGTCGAGGGTGATGGCGACCTCGTAGATCGCGCGGATTCCAGAACTGGCAACCGAGTCGATGTGGGCGGCGAGCTTGGGCATCTCCTCAGGGTACCGATTGTCGGAATTCGCGCCAGTACGGTAATGTTGATCTTTGGCTTCCGCGTACATTTGTGCGCGATCTTGCGGTTCATTTCCGACGATGTGGCCGCACATTCACTCTGTACGTCAAACAAAGGTTATTTACGTGGCAAATATCAAGTCGCAGATTAAGCGCATTCTCACCAACAAGAAGGCGCAAGACCGCAACAAGTCCGTCAAGAGCGAGGTCAGGACCGCCGTTCGTGCGACCCGCACCGCGATCGCCGCTGGTGACAAGAAGGCCGCGACCGCCGCGCTGACCGTCGCAACGAAGAAGCTCGACAAGGCAGCGGCCAAGGGTGTTATCCACAAGAACCAGGCCGCCAACAAGAAGTCGGCTATCGCCAAGCAGGTTGCGTCGCTCTAGATTCTTGACTCGAGGCGCCCTCCTTCGGGAGGGTTTTTCGCGTTAACGAGGAGGCGCCTCCGCGCATGTGCGCCCGTTTGTCACGTTTGCGCTCGCGCGCCCGGACGCAAACGTAACTCGAGGGCGCACACGG
>JANONY010000198.1:0-6482 GCA_031421055.1 Actinomycetes bacterium
CCCGATCAGAGACGGAAGCGCATTCCAGTCGCCAAAGAGTGCGATGCTGATTACCGAGCCACCCACGATCAGAAGGCTGCCGACCGTCAGGGCCGGAAGCAGCCGGCCGAGCCGGTCGGCCCGACCGTTCGTGCTCGCCGCGATGTGCATCCAGATAGCCGAGTTGTCGAACGAAACGTCGTTGTGCACAGACCACGACAAAAACAGGCACATGACCGGCACCGGCAAAAGCGCGAGCACCCAGAGCGGTACCCCGCCGATGTGCAGGGCGATCACCATGACTGCCGGAATGATCGGGATTATCACCAGGCTGGTCGCATAGCGCGCGTCGCGCGCCCAGTACGTGAGCGACCGCGCCGCAATCGCGCCGGTCGGTGTCTTCGGTAGCCGGCCGAACCATCCGAGGCCAAGGTATTTCTTAGCTTGTGCCTGACGCTCTCGGCTGACCAGAACACCACCGAGCAATACCCGCCAAGCGAGAAAAAGCAGCCCGGCCCAGGCGACCGCGATGACGAGCTTGGCGAGGCCAGTGCCCACGAAGCCCGCGGCAGCATCGGCCGGTGCGGCCCAGGCCGCGCCGAGCGGGGTCCACCCGACGACCTCGGCCACACCGTGCAGCACGTCGAGCCCGTCAACCGCCCAGTTGACCGACGAGAGAACGACAATGAGCGGTGAGGCTGCCACCAGTAGCGCGACGCCGACCGCGGTAGCGATGTCGCGCGCGCGTCTGGTCGAGAGCAATAGGGTCGCGACGGTGGTCGAGATGCGCGCCGACAACAGGCACGTCACGATGATGAGGCCGGTCGAGACAATGGCGAGCGAGAAGGCGACGGGGTCGCGACTCCAGGTCGCCGTCTGCGCGACCGCGATGATCGAGATCACGACAGCGGGCACGCTCAGCAATGAGGCGACACCAATGCTCAGCGCGAGCAGCGTGTTTGAGATGCCGAAGAGTGAGAACTTGCGCGGGTCGAGAACGTCGTCGATGCCCAGAATCAGGGGAAGGATCGCGAAAACGACAACCACGATCGCGCCGAACACGATCACGACGCTTCGCGCAATGTCGACCTCGAAGAACCGGAGGGCGACGAGCATCGCGGCGAGAAAGACCGCAGTGCCTATTCCGTAAAACAGCCCAAGCACGAGGCCAACCACTTGCCAGGGCGTGCGGCGAAACGAGTTCGCGAGCAGAGTTAGCTTCAGTCGGAGAATTTGTGCAACCACTCCAGGCCTTCCGCCGCGCGGCGTCCCCCCGCCAATTCGACGAAGCGGTCTTCGAGCGAGCTTCCCGCGCGCACCTGCGCCATCGGGCCCTGCGCGAGCACAGATCCGTTGACCACGATGGCGACGGAATCGCAGACTCGTTCGATGAGGTTCATGGTGTGACTCGAGAGCACGACCGTTCCGCCGGCTGCAGCGTAACGCTGCAAAATCTCGATGATGTTCGCCGATGACACCGGATCGACAGATTCGAACGGTTCGTCAAGCACGAGCAGTCGCGGGGAGTGAATCATTGCCGCAGCGATCGCGATCTTCTTGCTCATACCCGCCGAGTAGTCGGCAACCAAGCGTTCGAGCGAGTCTTCGAGGCCGAAAGCGGCGGCGAGGTCGGCACTTCTCGTGCGCACCGCAGCCTTGTCAAGCCCGCGAAGGATGCCAGAGTAGTAGAGCAACTGGCCACCGGTGAGGCGGTCAAAGAGTCGCAGCTGGTCTGGCAGCACGCCGATCTTGCGCTTGGCTGCGACCGGATCGGTCCAGACATCGGTGCCGTGCACCGTCACCGTGCCTGCGTCGGGCTTAAGCAGCCCGGTCACCATCGAGAGCGTCGTGGTCTTGCCCGCGCCGTTCGGGCCGACGATGCCACAGAGCGATCCGACGTAGACGTCGAGGTCGATTCCGGCGACCGCGACGCGGCCATCGAACCGCTTGACGAGGCCACGCAGCGATAGCGCGATCTCGCGTTCTTTCGTCGGCACGTCTAGCTTTTTGCGCACGGCTGGCTTGCGAGGGCTGCGTCGTTGTGCAGCCGTGCCCGACGGCTTCGCTGCTGAGGGGCTCTGATCCACGCCCTAACCGTATCAATGCGCAGGCCATGAACCGGGACCGCATCACAAATCGACAACAAAGCTCGACTTCTCGGGGTTTCTTGCTGCCCCATCCGTAGAATATGAACTGCACAACGGCGTGTACTTCAGCTGGCCCGACGGTTAACATTCGTATAACTCGAAACAACCCGCGGCCACCAATCACACCGTAAGGAGACCATCATGACTGCGCAGCAAGTCGTCATCCTGGCCGCAGGGATGGGTAGCCGTCTCGGCCGCTCGCTCCCGAAACCGCTGACCGAGCTGGCCGATGGCCGCACGATCATGCAGCAGCAGTTCGACAACATCCACTTCGCCTTCGGCAAAAATGCCAAGATTACCGTCGTTGTCGGCTACAAGCTCGAGCACATCATCGAGGCGTTTCCCGAGGCCTCCTTCGTCTACAACGAGCAGTACGACCAGACCAACACCTCGAAGAGCCTCATGCGCGCCCTGCAGGCGTCCGCACCCGGCGGCGTTCTCTGGATGAACGGCGACGTCGTCTTCGACCCAGAGGCCCTCCAGCGCGCTGCCGTATTTGTCGCGCGCGACCAGTCGTTTGTGTCGGTCAACACCTCGACGGTGTCAGACGAAGAAGTCAAGTACACGACCGACGCCGAGGGCTTCATCAAAGAGCTCTCCAAGCAGGTTGTTGGGGGTCTCGGCGAGGCTGTTGGCATCAACTTCATCTCGCGTGACGACAAGGCAGTGCTTCTTCGCCAGCTCAAGCGTGTCGACGACCAAGACTACTTCGAGCGCGGCATCGAGCTCGCGATCGAGCACGATGGTCTACTCATCGAGCCGATCGACATCTCTGACTTGTACGCCGTCGAAGTTGACTTCGCAGAAGACCTCGAGCGCGCAAACCTCTACGTTTAGCGCGTGGAGCTATGAGCGACGCATCGCGTCGCCGCGACGCTAGCGCCGGTGAATCTGCGATTCACCGGTCAGTACGATAGCAACGTGAGTAACAGCACGCTGGAGCGGCCAGCCTGGTCCCCTGCGGCGCGATATTGGCACACGCTGTGGCTGCTCACCAAGCGCGATCTTCGGGTGCGCTATTCGACGTCGGCGCTCGGCTACTTCTGGTCGATTCTCGACCCACTCGCCATGTCGGCGATCTACTGGTTCGTCTTCACTCAGGTTTTCGACCGATCGGTGGAGGGCGAAGACCCGTACATCGTGTTCTTACTGGTGGGATTGCTGCCGTGGATGTGGATCAACGGGGCTGTCTCTGACTCGACGCGGGCGTTCATCCGCGGCGCCAAGCTGATTCGGTCAACCAAGATTCCGCGCACCATCTGGGTCGCGAGCATCGTCTGCTCGAAGGGCATCGAGTTTCTCGCGAGCCTGCCGGTGCTCGCCGTCTTTGCGATCGTGACCGGGGCAACCCTGCACTGGCAAGCCGTCTACTTCGTGCTCGCTTTCGTGCTGCAATTCATGCTGACGCTCGGCATTGGGTTGCTCGTCGCCCCGCTCGTCATCTTCTTTAGAGACCTCGAACGCGCGGTCAAGCTCGTGCTTCGCTTTCTGTTCTACGCGAGCCCGATCATCTACGGGGTCGCCGCGCTGCCGTCAGAGCTGCACGTGCTTGCCGCGTTCAACCCGCTCAGCGGCATTCTTTCGCTCTACCGCAGCGCCTTCTTTCCCGATCAGCTCGACTGGTTCACCGTGGCCGTTGGCGCAGGGGTTAGCGTTGCCTTCTTCCTTTTCGGCCTCTGGGTGTTCAAGCGCAGCGAGCGCGCCGTTCTGAAAGAGATCTGATGGTTTCTGTGGTCGAGCCTGTCGAAGCATTCAACGTCGCCCCCGTCGGCGGCATGGTGGTTTCTGCTGCCGGCATTCGTTTTCGGCGCAACCGCCGGTCGCGCCGAAACTTCAAAGACCTATTTGCCGGCCGCAAACGCCGCACTCTCGCGAGCGAGTTTTGGGCGTTGCGCAACATCACCTTCACCGTGGCTCCCGGCGAGGCAATCGGCGTCGTCGGTCGCAACGGCCAAGGCAAGTCGACTCTGCTCAAGCTCGTTGCCGGAGTCATTCTCGCTGACGAAGGCACCGTCGACGTTCGCGGCGGCGTCGCGCCGCTGATCGAGATCACCGGCGGTTTCGTCGACGACCTCACCGTGCGTGACAACGTGTACCTCACGGCCGGTCTGCACGGAATGACCAAAGCCGAGATCTCGGCGCGCTTCGCCGAGATCATCGAATTTGCCGAAATCGGCGATTTTCTCGATACGCCTTATAAACACCTCTCAAGCGGCATGAAGGTGCGCATCGCGTTCGCGGTGGTTTCGCGGCTCGAAGAACCAATCATCCTCGTCGACGAAGTGCTCGCGGTGGGCGATAAGGGCTTCAAGGAGAAGTGCTACCGCCGCATCGAAGAGCTACTTGCCGGCGGGCGCACCTTGTTTTTCGTTTCGCACAACGAGAAAGACCTTCGGCGCTTCTGCACTCGCGGGCTCTACCTCGACAAGGGTGAACTGCTGCTCGACGCACCAATCGCTCAGGTTCTTGCAAGGTACGAAGAGGATTATGGGGTCTCTCATGAGTAACGTGCCACCAGCAGTGTCCAGAGCCGCGGCCTCGGGTTTCGACAAGTTGCTGAGCGTGCAGCGCCCCGTCGTGCTCGCTCATTTGCGAGCCATCCGGCGCGGTCGGCCAGATGCCGCGCCTGACGAGATAATTCGCATCCTTGAGCGCCGCTACCTAGCGGCCGTGACGGCTGGCGGAGCCGCGGTCGGCGCTAGTGCAGCCATCCCGGTGATCGGCGTGGGCGCCTCACTCGCGCTCTCTGCCGTCGAGACCGGCGGTTTTCTCGAGGCCAGTGCGCTCTACGCGCAATCGATCGCCGAACTGCACGGCATAGTTTTGGATGACCCCGACCGCGCCCGCACGCTCGTGATGAGCCTCATTCTCGGCTCGGCCGGCTCGACCCTGGTCAAGCAACTTGCCGGCGAGGTGACCGGCACCGGCCAGACGCGCAGTGCGTTCTGGGGAGAACTCGTGACCAAGAGCCTGCCGAAGGCTGCGGTCAATCGCATTGCCGATCAGCTCAAGAAGACGTTTCTGCGCAAGTTCGGCGTCAGCCAGGGTGCGTCGATTCTCGGCCGCGCGATCCCGTTCGGCATCGGCGCCGTCATCGGCGGCACTGGCAACCACATTCTCGGGCGCCAGATCGTGCGCGGTGCGCGCGAGGCGTTCGGCGCCGCTCCCCTGACCTTCACCGCAAACCTTGAGGTCGAGCCGCGGCTGTCGCGGGCGGACCGGGTTGAGTTGCGGCGACTAGAAAAACTCTAGAAGCGCGCCGCGGGCCGGCGGCTGCATCCCCACCTCGAGCGCCTCGGCTGCATCCCCCGCGCCGAGCGCTTCGGCTGCATCCCCCGCGCCGAGCGCTTCGGTAGCATCCCCCGCGCCGAGCGCTTCAGCTGCATCCCCCGCGCCGAGCGCTTCCGTAGGAGACACGCTCCCTCGAGCGCTTCAGTAGGAGATTTTGCATCCCGCGAGGCCGGATCCCCTACTCAACCGCCCGCCCGCCTGCCTCGCGTCTCGCGGGTCATCGGTCGCCGCGAGCGGGTGCCCGGGTGCCCGCGTGCCCGAGTGCCTGCGTGCCCGCGTACCCGAGTGCCCAAGTGCAAAATGCATCGTCGGCTGCTCCCCCGGACCAGGCACATCCGCCGCGAGATCAGAGCGACAAGTGGAGGCGCAGGGCGTCATCGAGCTCGCGCATGCGCGCTTCGGGCACGCGGCCAAGGCGCGCACCGAGTCGCTCGGTCGCAATGGAGCGCACCTGCTCGGCTTGGGCCTTGGAGTCGACGGGCAGTCCTGTCTCGGTTGCGAGCAACAGCACCTGAAAAGGGTAGAGCTCGCCGAGTTTGGATGTAAACGGTACGACCGTGATCACACCTCGCCCGCGTCGTTGCGCCGAGTTGTTCGCCGCGTTGCTTGACACAATTACTGCTGGTCGTCGCTTGCCCTGCTCGGAACCCACCGGCGGAACTTCGAGCGTCACGTAGAAGACGTCGCCTCGCTCCATTACGCGAGACCGTCAGCCCGCGTTGCGTCCCAGATGTCGTCGCCTGAGGCGTCCCACTCGTCCCATGCTGCTGCATAAGAATCGACGTACTTTTTGTCTCTCAATAGGCGAATCGCGGCATGCACAACGGCCGAACGCGACTCGTACTCGCCAGCCTTGGTTGCAGCGTCGACGAAGATCACGTCGTCGTCGGGCAAGCTGATGCTCAATTTCATGGGGTAATGCTACCCGAGTAGCACCTAAGTGGTATCGCCTCCGAAGACAATTTCGATCTCATCCACGACACGGCCGAAGTCGCTGCGGTTGTTGGTGTGAAAACGCTCGGCGCCCCAGACCACAGCGGTTGCTAGGTGCACGGCATCGGCGGC
>JANONY010000199.1:0-11727 GCA_031421055.1 Actinomycetes bacterium
GCTGCTCGCCGGCTGCGCGTCCGCGCCGGAGGATGGTGGCGAAACCGCCGCAGCATCCGACTTCGTTCCCTGCATGGTTTCTGACGCCGGCGGTTTCGATGACAAGTCGTTCAACCAACTCGGCTCCGACGGCATCAACAAGGCCGCCAAGGAGCTCGGTGTAACGCCGATCCTTGTCGAGTCCGCTGCTGAGACCGACTACGCACCGAACATCCAGAGCCTCGTCGACCAGGGCTGTGGCCTCATCGTCACCGTCGGCTTCGCGCTCTCAGCAGCGACCGTCGAAGCGGCTATTGCCAACCCTGACATCAACTTCGCCATCATCGATGACGCGGCTGACAACGACTTCAACGGTGAGACTGACGCGCCAAACATCAAGCCGATCGTCTTTGACACCGCTCAGGCGGCCTACCTCGCGGGCTACCTGTCCGCTGGCGTGAGCACGACCGGCGTGATCGGCACCTTCGGCGGCATGAACTTCCCGACCGTCTCGATCTTCATGGACGGCTTCAAGCAGGGTGCTGAGCACTACAACGAGGTCAACGGCAAGAGCGTCTCCGTGCTCGGCTGGGATGGCACCGACGGCTCCTTCACCGGTGGCTTCTCTGCCGGCGTTGAAGCGCAGACCACTGCTCAGGCACTCATCGATCAGAACGTTGACGTGCTGCTGCCCGTCGGCGGTCCGATCTACCAGAGCGCTGCTGCTGCGATTCGTGACTCAGGCCGCGAGATCGCACTGCTCGGTGTCGACGCTGACGTGTTCGAGACTGACTCGAGCGTCGCCGATCTGCTGCTCACCTCGATCCGCAAGGGCATCGACGTTGCAACCTACGACACCGTCTTGGCCGCAGGCAACGGTGGGTTTGACGCGACACCGTACATCGGAACGCTCGAGAATGGTGGAGTCGGCATCGCTGACTACCACGACCTCGCGGGCAAGGTTCCGGCAGAACTCGACGCAGCTGTTCAGGACCTCAAGGCTCAGATCATCAGCGGCGAAGTGAAGGTCAGCTCCTACCTGGCTGGCTAACACTCGCAGCCTCTTGGGGGAGGCCAGCTTCGGCTGGTCTCCTCCAGTTTTTTTAGCTCAGCCCAGTTTTGCTACTGTCAGCGTCGACAACCCGTGCACGTAGAATCAGGAATCATGCAGCTCGAACTTCGCGGAATTACGAAGCGATTCGGTGCCTTGGTCGCCAATGACCACATCGACCTCACGGTGAAATCTGGTGAGATTCACGCCCTGCTCGGCGAAAACGGCGCGGGCAAGTCCACCCTGATGAACGTTCTCTATGGCCTCTACCGTGCCGATAAGGGTCAGATTCTTCTCGACGGTGTCGAACAGCACTTCGCTGGCCCCGGTGATGCCATGGCCGCTGGCATCGGCATGGTGCACCAGCACTTCATGCTCATCCCCGTCTTCACTGTCGCCGAGAACGTCATGCTCGGAAACGAGTCGACAAAATTCGGCGGTCGGCTGGATCTCGTCGGCGCCCGCGCAAAGGTACGCGAGATCTCAGCACGGTTCGGCTTCAATATCGACCCCGACGCCCTCGTCGAAGACCTCCCGGTCGGAGTACAGCAGCGCGTCGAGATCATCAAATCGCTCTCGCGCGATGCCAAAGTGCTCGTCTTTGACGAACCGACCGCCGTGCTCACCCCGCAAGAGACAGATGATCTCATGGAGATCATGCGGCAGCTCAGGGCGGGCGGCACATCCATCGTGTTCATCACCCACAAACTCCGCGAGGTGCGCGCCGTTGCCGACCGCATCACCGTCATTCGGCTCGGCAAGGTCGTCGGTGAGGCCGCGCCGACTTCAAGCAACACAGAGTTGGCGTCGCTCATGGTCGGGCGAGCCGTCGAGCTGACGGTCGCCAAGAACCCCCCGAAGGTTGGCGAGCCGGCGCTCGTGGTCGATAATCTGCGAGTAATCGACCCACGTGGCCAGGTGCTCGTCAATGGTGTGAGCTTTGATGTGCGCGGTGGAGAAGTGCTCGCGATCGCGGGAGTGCAGGGCAACGGGCAGACCGAGCTGACCGAGGCACTCCTCGGCCTTCAGCCTCGCACGACAGGCACCATCTCGCTCAACGGCGAGGTGTTGACCGGTAAGAGCATCCACCACATCCTCGACGCTGGTGTCGGTTTCGTGCCAGAGGATCGCACAGAAGACGGCCTGATCGCAGAATTCACAATCGCCGAGAACCTCATGCTCGACCGTAGCGATGGCGCGCCCTTCGTGCGGCGCGGCTCGTTGCAGCTGGCTGGTCTCGCCGAGTTCGCGCAGAAGACGGTGAAGGAGTTCGACATTAGAACTCAGAGCATCGACGAACACGCGGGGCGTCTGTCAGGCGGCAATCAGCAGAAAGTGGTGCTCGCCCGCGAGTTGAGCCGCGAACTCCGGTTGTTCGTGGCGGCACAGCCAACCCGCGGCCTCGATGTTGGATCTATCGAGTTTGTACACACGCGCATTATTCAGACGCGAGACTCCGGCATCCCGGTGATCGTTGTCTCGACTGAACTCGATGAAGTGACCGCCCTCGCCGACCGCATTGCGGTCATGTACCGAGGGAGCATCGTCGGAATCGTGCCTGGCGACACTCCCCGTGATGTGCTCGGGCTGATGATGGCTGGCGAAACGCCAGCGGGAACGGGGAACGCCGCGTGAGCGAATCGACACCGGAGGCAACGCCGCCGCCGCCCTCAGAGACACGAGAACGCTTCGCGCGAGCGGCCCGCGACATCGTCGGCGGGAGCATTGGCATCTCCGTTCTGGCGGTTGTGCTCGCCCTAGCTGTCGGAGCCTTCCTCATCGCGGCGACGGATGAAGCGGTGCAGAAGGCCGCTGGATACTTCTTCTCGCGACCGACCGATATGTTGCGCGCCGTGTGGGAATCGGTGGCTGGCGCGTACTCAGCGCTGTTCCAAGGCTCGGTCTATAACTTCCGGGCGAAGGACTTTGCTCGGGGCATCAGGCCGCTCACCGAAACCCTCACCTTCGCAACACCGCTCATCGTCGCCGGCCTCGGCGTGGGTCTCGGGTTTCGCGTGGGCATGTTCAACATCGGTGGTCGTGGTCAGATGCTCATGGCTGCTGCTGCTGCTGGGTACGTAGCATTCGCCGTGCCCCTTCCGCCCGTCATCCACCTGATCGTCGCGGTTCTCGCCGGCGTGCTGGCCGGAGCGATCTGGGGCGGAATCGTCGGCGTGCTCAAGGCGCGCACGGGCGCGCACGAGGTGATCGTCACGATCATGCTCAACTTCGTGGCGCTCTACTTGATCTCCTTCCTGCTGCGTACTCCTGGGGCGCTGCAGGCTCCGGGCAGCGACAATCCAAAGACGCCGCCGATGCTCGACACCGCGATCTTCCCCGAACTGCTCGGCCCTAGCTACAACTTGCACGCCGGTTTCATCGTCGCGGTGGCCGCAACGGTCTTCGTGTGGTGGCTGCTCGTTCGCTCAAGCATGGGATTCAAATTTCGTGCGGTTGGCGAGAACCCGCACGCCGCTCGAGTCGCCGGCATCAATGTCAAGGGCGTCTACGTCTGGGCCATGGTGCTCTCCGGGGCCCTAGTCGGACTCGCGGGAGTGAGCCAAGTGCTCGGAACGGTCACCACCGGTTTCAGCGCTGGCATTGACGCAGGAATCGGCTTCGACGCGATCACCGTCGCGCTGCTCGGCCGGTCGCGGCCATGGGGCATCTTCGTGGCCGGCATCCTTTTCGGGGCCTTCAAGGCCGGTGGATTCGCGATGCAGGCGGCCGAGGGCGTCCCGATCGACATCGTGCTGGTCGTCCAGTCGCTCATTGTGCTGTTCATCGCTGCGCCGCCACTCGTGCGGGCGATCTTTCGCCTTCCACTGCCGGGCAGTATTCGAGCCGCCCGCGCGATCACGGTTGCTGAGGAGACAAAGTGAGCACGCTCGCAGGCCCGACAGTTCCGGCTCCACACGCAACGCTGTCGCCGGAGAAGGTCGCCATCGTTAGCTGGAAGGGCACGATTGCCCTCGCCGTTTTCACGGTCGTTGCGGCCATCCTGTTCATCGGGCTGCGCCGCGACTCAGACACCAGCACGTTCCGGCTGGCGACGAAAACCGACTTTTTGCAGCTTCCCGACCTCGTGCTGCCGACCTTCGCCACGGGAATCGTTGTCGTCGCGCTGCTGGCGGCACTGACCGCGTACAGCGTGATCCGCGTGCTTGCCAAACGGCGCACGCCGCTGTGGGTGTGGGTAGTGTTCGTCTTCTTGTTCCTGTTCGCCTTCCTGGCCTGGGCATCCGCTGGCTCTCTCCCGCTCCAGGTGCCTGGACTGCTCATCGGCACCGTGACGCTCAGTGTGCCGCTCGTCTTTGGAGCCATGTCGGGAGTGCTGAGCGAACGGGTCGGCGTGGTGAATATCGCGATCGAGGGCCAATTGCTCGCGGGCGCCTTCAGCTCAGCGCTCGTTGCCTCAATCACCGGCAACCCGTTCCTCGGGCTGCTCGCTGCTGCCGTAGCCGGAACGCTCGTCTCGTTCGTGCTCGCCGCATTCTCGATCAAATACGTGGTCGATCAGGTGATCGTCGGCGTCGTGCTCAACGTGCTCGTCATCGGATTGACGAACTTCCTCTACACCCAGGTGCTCGCCCCGAACACGGCTCTACTCAACTCCCCGCCGCGCTTTGAACGACTGCCTATTCCCGGGTTGAGCGGCATCCCGCTCGTTGGGCCGACGCTGTTCAACCAGACGATCATCGTGTACTCCATGTACGTCGCGGTCGCGGTCGTCTACTACGGCCTCTTCCACACCAAGTGGGGACTTCGCCTTCGCGCGGTCGGCGAGCACCCGACCGCGGCCGACACCGTCGGCATCAGAGTCAACCGCACCCGATTCTGGAATGTCTCCCTCGCCGGTGCGATCGCCGGGTTCGGCGGTGCTTTCTTCACCCTCGGCCTCGTCGGCGCTTTCAACAAGGAGATGACAGCAGGTGCTGGCTTCATCGCCCTCGCCGCAGTGATCTTCGGCCGGTGGGACCCCATCCGTGCCACTCTCGCAGCCTTGCTTTTCGGCTTCGCAACGAACTTGCAGAGCGTTCTTAGCATTATCGGCTCGCCCGTACCGAGCGAGTTCATGCTGATGCTGCCGTACCTCGTCACCATCTTCGCTGTCGCAGGACTTGTCGGCACCGTGCGTGGGCCCGCTGCATCAGGAAAGCCGTACATTAAGTCATGAGCACTGCACCTGATTCCAGCACAATCGATTGGAGCGGCCTTCGCGCACGTGCCAACGAGGTTGCGAAGAACGCCTACGTGCCGTACTCCAAGTTTCCCGTCGGGGTTGCGGCTCTCGTCGACGATGGTCGCGTCATCGTCGGCTGCAACGTCGAAAACGCCTCCTATGGACTCACGCTCTGTGCTGAGTGCGCTCTCGTGTCAGCGCTGCACGTGTCTGGCGGTGGCAAGCTCGTGGCCTTCACGTGCGTAGACGGTCACGGCAACACGCTCATGCCGTGCGGCCGCTGTCGCCAGTTGTTGTTCGAGCACTCGGCAGAGGGCATGCTGCTCGAGACGATATCTGGCATCAAGACAATCGATGAGGTGCTGCCTGACGCGTTCGGCCCACGCACGCTCGCCGCATACACAACGGAGAACTAGTCATGGCTATCGAGCCCTTCGACGCGGTCGACCTCATCCACATCAAGCGCAATGGCGGTGCGCTCAACACCGCGCAGATCAACTGGCTCGTTGAGGCGTTCACGCGCGGCTATGTCGTGCCAGAGCAAATGAGCGCCATGACCATGGCGATCTTCCTCAACGGCATGGAACGCACCGAGATTCGCGACCTTACCCTCGCGATGATTGCAGGTGGCGAACGCCTCAACTTCGACTCCCTCTCAAAACGAACCGCCGATAAGCACTCGACTGGTGGGGTCGGCGACAAGATCACCCTGCCGCTCGCACCTTTAGTTGCCTCCTTTGGAGTCGCAGTGCCCCAGCTCTCCGGTCGCGGGCTCGGTCACACTGGTGGAACGCTCGACAAGCTGGAGTCGATTCCGGGCTGGCGCGCCGACCTCAGCAACGAAGAGTTCCACCAGCAACTCGACGACGTTGGAGCCGTCATCTGTGCGGCGGGCAGCGGCCTCGCGCCGGCCGATAAGAAGCTCTACGCGCTGCGCGACATCACGGGCACTGTCGAATCGATCCCGCTGATCGCCTCATCAATCATGTCGAAGAAGATCGCCGAGGGCACCTCCGCGCTCGTGCTTGACGTCAAGTTCGGCTCCGGCGCGTTCCTCAAAGACATCGATGTCGCCCGTCAGCTCGCGCAGACGATGACGCAGCTCGGCGACGATGCCGGTGTCACCACCACGGCGTACCTGACCAACATGAACGTTCCGCTCGGGCTCGCGATCGGCAACGCCAACGAGGTTCGCGAGTCGGTTGAGGTGCTCGCCGGTGGCGGCCCTGCCGACATCATCGAGCTCACCATCACGCTCGCCCGCGAGATGCTCAAGCAAGTCGGGGTTACCGACGTCGACGTTGAAGCCGCCCTGAACAACGGCAAGGCGATGGATGTGTGGCGCCGAATGATCACAGCCCAAGGCGGCGACCCAGATGCACCTTTGCCGGTCGCGAAGGAGACGCACGTGGTCACCGCTCCGCGCGCCGGCATGCTCGTGCGGCAGGACGCCCTGCCCTTCGGCATCGCCGCGTGGAGGCTCGGTGCTGGCCGCGCTCGGCCGCAAGATGCCGTTCAGCACGCCGCCGGCATCGACCTGCACGCCAAGCCGGGCGACACGGTGGTTGAGGGCCAGCCCCTGTTCACCCTCAGCGCCAACGAGCCGGAGCGATTCGCTCGGGCGCTCGAAGCGCTCGAAGCGTCGTGGCAGATTGGCGAGCCGAACGAGCTGGTCGACAACGGCCCGCTCATCGCAGACCGCATCGAATAGTTTCATCCCGCTCGGCGTTCTACCCTGTATGGACCTTCTTGCAGCAGACACCATCATGGGCGCTGTCACCCTGCGCGTCGCTGACGTTGATGCCATGACCGCCTACTACCGCGACGGTGTCGGCCTCGCGGTACTAAGCGCCGACGGCCCCAGCGTGACACTTGGTCGCGGCACATCGGCAGTCATCGTGCTCGAGCACGCGCCAGAGCTCAAGCACGCGTCTCCGCGCGACGCCGGGTTGTTTCACACGGCCATCCTGTTCGACACGGAGGAAGCCTTGGCGGCCGCCGTCTACTCTGTCGCGCAACATTACCCTGGCGCCTTCACCGGCAGTTCCGATCACCTGGTCAGCAAGGCCTTCTATTTCAATGACCCAGAGAACAACGGCGTCGAGCTCTACTGGGACCGCGACCGCTCGAGCTGGAGCTGGGTGCACGGCTCGATTGAGATGGGTACCGTCTACCTCGACCCGAACGTGTTCTTGCAGCAGAACCTCACCGAGGCAGCTCTCGAGAATCCGGTGATCGGCGGCGTCAGAGTTGGGCACGTGCACCTGCAGGTCGGCGACGTCGAGAGTGCCCGCGAGTTCTACGTCAACCGGCTCGGCTTTGAGAGCACTGCCCAGCTCGGCAACCAGGCGCTGTTCGTCAGCGCCGGTGGGTACCACCACCACATGGCGATGAACACCTGGAACTCGAAAGGTGCAGGGCCGCGACAACTGGCGCTTGGACTGGGGCGGGTCGACATCTCGGTGCCGTCGCTCGACGACGTTGGGGCGTTATCCGACCGCATGAAGCACTACGGAGTGCCGACGCGCGACGACGGTCAGACCGTTGCCGTCGACGACCCGTGGGGCAACCTGATTCTCGTACGATCGAGCGCATGACAGACACGATTCGGTTCCATGTGACGGAGCACCGTTGGCCCGCTCGTCCCGGGAAGCTGTTTCTGGAAGTGATGCCCGTGCTGAACGGTGTTTCGCTGAATGATCTTCTCAAGCCAGTCGAATTGCCGTTCGCCGAAGCCGAGGGTCACCCAGACAACGCGGGTAGCTACGACGGGCTGGGGGGCGACGCCGAAAATCGCAGGGGGCACTACTTTGACCAACCTGTGGAGTCATGGTTCGAGGACGGTGACACCGTCTTGCTGTCATGCCCGGGTTGCGGTGAATGGGGATGCTGGCCATTCACGGTCTACGTCGTGATCGTCCACGACCGCGTCAAGTGGACCAATCTCCGACACGGCCATCGCGATTGGGACTACTCGGCTATAGGGGAGTGGGAGTTCGACCGAACCGAGTACGAACGCGCACTCGCGTCGCTGCCGTCCGGATGAGGCTCAACATTCGTATGACGTAACCACCGCGCCCGCGTAATCTGGGGCGCATGACCAGGCCCATCGCTCTCATCACCGGCGTTGGCCGACCCGTCGGCATCGCGGCCGGCATTGCCCGCAAGCTCGCGGCTGACGGCTGGGACCTCGCCCTCAACTACTGGACTCCCGCCGACGAGAGCATCTTCGGTGGCGGCGCCTCCGCCGGTCTCGACGAGGTTGTGGCCGAGTTGGGGGGACTCGGCGCACGAGTGCTCCGCGTGCCTGCCGATCTCGAGCGCCCAGAGGCCGTTGCCGAAATCTTCGACGCGGTGCAGAGCGAGCTCGGCGCGCCTTCCGGGCTTGTGCTCTCGCACGCGTGGGACATTGACTCGGCAATCCTGAACACCACGGTGGAGCAGTTCGACAAGCACTTCGCCGTCAACACCAGGGCAAGCTGGCTACTCATCGCCGAGTTCGCCCGTCAGGTCAGTGGCCCCTCAGCGATCGTCGCGATCACGAGCGATCACACCGTCGGCAACCTGCCCTACGGGGCGAGCAAGGGTGCGCTCGACCGAATAGTCATTGCCTCGGCCAAAGAGCTTGCCCACCTCGGCATCACCGCGAACATCATCAATCCAGGCCCCATTGACACCGGCTGGATGAGTGATGAAGTGCGCGCGAGCCTCACAGCGCTGCAGCCGACTGGCCGCCTCGGCACCCCAGCGGACACCGCAGAACTTGTCGCCTTCCTGCTGTCGCCGGCGGGCCGGTGGGTCAGCGGTCAACTGATCAAGAGCGATGGCGGCATCTCGGTTCACGGTTAACTTCTCCCGCTGACCCGTATGGGGACTCACGGAACCGGGCCTGCTTTTGTAGCCTGACTGCATGACAACTCCCCTCAAAGACCTCCTGGCCAAAGTGCCAGCCCTCAACGACCCGAAAGAACCGTTCACCTACGAGGTGAAGGGCAACTCGATCGTGGCCAAGTGGGACATCGTTCGCGCCAAGTCGCTGTACCCCAAAGAGTTCAAGACGATCGACAAGAAGTTTCAGGTGACCGTCGAGTTCGACGAGAAGAAGGGCACCTGGAAGTCGAAAGACAAGGCGAAGTCGACCGAGTCGTCGATCGGCACTGGCGGCATCAGCTTCGGCTCGAGCAGCTTCTCAGGCAAAACGTCTGGCAAAGAGAAGAGCTTCGAGTTCGGCGGCATCAACAAGACCAAAGACGGGGTCTCACCCGTGCTCGCGTACTCGTTCGACACCGGGCGCATCAAGAAGCCGCTGTTTGACTTTCTTGAGACCAACGGCTGGAAGAAGAAGAAGGGCCTGTTCGGTTAATCTGAACAGATGACCGTTTCGCAGCGACTGAGCCGGGTCGCCATGATTCCCGTGGCGCCCGTGCTCTACGTTCAGGGCAAGCGGCTGCGGCGGTTCACGCCGATTCTGCCGACCGCCGCGCTTCCGTGGCACGGCACGGAACCAGGAGAGAACCCGCTGCGCCTTCTTGTGCTCGGCGATTCGACCAACGCCGGGGTGGGGGCCGCAACCCAGCAGACGGGTCTTGCCGGTAACCTCGCACGCGAGTTCTCGACCCGGTGGGCGCGCGGCGTCGAGTGGCGCGCGGTCGGCGAGAGCGGGGCGACGTCACACGATCTACTCAAGAGATTCATGGTCGAAGCCCTCGCACAGCCGATCGACCTGCTCTTTCTCACTGTCGGCGCAAACGATGCCCTCGGGTTGCGCACGCGGCGGGCGTTCGGCCGCGACGTTCGGTCGATCATCGAGCGTGTGCGCTCGGCCAACCCGAACGCGATGGTGCTCATGTCGTCTTTGCCAGCCTTCTTTCGATTCGAACTGTTGCCGAATCCGCTGAAAAGCAATCTCTACCGGCATTCGCGCAGCCTTGAGGCGGAGGCGCGCGCAGTCGTCGCGAGCTTCGAGAACGCGTGGATGTCGCCCCCACCACCGCCATACACCGCCGGCTTCTTCGCGAGCGACCTCTTCCACCCCAGCGAGAAGGGCTATCGCGATTGGGCGCAATTTGCCATCGCCGAGGCATTTGAGAGTGGTGCGCTCGCGTGAAGCAGGTTCGCGCCACCGGGTACGGAAGCCGCTTCATCGCGTTCGTACTCGCGCCGCTGCTGTTTCCCCAGAGCAAGCTCGTGCTGTCACATCTGCCATTGCTGCCGGAGGCGAAGGGCAAGCGCTACGGATCGATTGGCGGGCCCGACCCAGTGCGGCTACTCATTCTCGGCGATTCGACCGCGGCGGGGGTTGGCGTCGAGCGGCACAGCGACGGGCTGCCTGGCGCGCTCTCGCGCAAACTCGCAGCCACACTCGGCCGCGGCGTGGCATGGCAAGTGCACGCGCGGTCCGGCGCAACGACGGGTGAACTTCGCTCATACTCTCTGCCGGCCGCCACTAGCGAACCGTTCGACATCGTCTTTCTTACGACGGGCGTCAACGACGTCATGCAGCTTCGCCGAAAGCGCCAATTCATGCACGACCTTGGCGAGATTCTCGACGCACTGCGGGCGGAGTCTCCGGAGGCGTGGATCATCGTGCCTGGCGTGCCGCGGATGGGACGTTTCGACTCGCTGCCCGATCCACTCAGCAGCATTCTCGGGGCGCGGGCACACCGCATCAACACTGGTGCCCGAGAGGTGATCGATGGCCGATACCGAGTGGTACACACCAAACCATGGCCGATCGGCGTGCCCGGATTCTTCGCTCAAGACGACTTTCATCCCTCGGTCATCGGCTACGAGGCGTGGGCCAACGCGTCCGTCGACTACTGGCGCGCGCGTTCATGAGGTTCACCTCGCTCGACGCAGTGGCGTCATTTCTCGAAGCGCTGCCGCCTCGCCCACACCGCCGTATCATCGGCATCGCCGGCCAACCCGGCGCAGGCAAGTCAACGTTCGCCGAGAAACTCTCCACCCGCATGGGGTGGGCGCTGCTGCCAATGGACGGCTTCCACCTTGCGCAAGCGCGCCTGGTAGAGCTCGGCCGACGCGACCGCATGGGCGCACCAGACACGTTCGACGTGCCGGAGCTCGTGCAGACACTCGCCGACCTGCGCGTCTCGAGAGGGCCTGTGTTCGCCCCGAGTTTTGACCGATCCAACGAAGAGTCGACACCAAACGCAATCGAAATTCAGCCCGAGCGTGACGTCGTGCTCGAGGGCAATTACCTGCTCTGCGACGAGGGCGGCTGGCGGGAGGTCGCGCCGCTTCTCGACACGGTCTTCTACATTGAGCTCGACAACGCGGCACGCCAGTCGCGCCTCATCGAGCGGCACGAGCGCTTCGGCAAGTCGCCAGAGGCCGCGCGCAACTGGGCGTTCGGCCCAGACGAAGCCAACGCCGCGCTCATCGCCGGTACCGCCCGCAGGGCCGACCACATCGTTCAACTAGACTGAGCGCATCCAGCCCCGCGAACGCCCAGGAGTTATTGGTGCCAACAATCGTCGTTGAGGTCATGCCGAAG
>JANONY010000200.1:0-2640 GCA_031421055.1 Actinomycetes bacterium
GCCAATCCCTCGGCGGCAACGGCATCGTTCTCGACCACGGAGTCATGCGACACTGCGCCGACGCCGAAGCGCTCTACAGCTATGAAGGTACGCGCGAGATGAACACACTCATCGTCTGCCGGGCGATCACAGGAACGTCGGCGTTCGCCTAACGCGCAAGCACGGCCATGGCATGCGGCCCACACCGTAGGGTTGAGCTATGAGAATGCTTGACCGACCGGGGTTTCGTGCGGCCTATTTGCCGTTCGTCTTTTTCACCTTGTGGGCCGGAGACGCTTGGCGCTACACCATCAGCTGGTGGGGCTTCGGGGTTCTGGCCATCGGCATGACGATCATTGCCGTGCTCATGATCGTGCGCGCCAAGAAGCGCGGCGCATGGGCGTGGAACATGCTCCCGTTCTTTCTCGTGCTGTTTCTTGCGCTGGCCACAATCTCGATCGCGTGGTCGCACTATCGTGGCGCCACCGCCCTCGGGTTGCTCATCACCTGGATGGCGACGATCATCGGCTTCTCGGTCGCCGTCAGTTTCAGCTGGCCGCAGATTTTGCGAGCGCTCGGCATCGCGTTCCGCGTGCTCCTCGGCCTCTCGCTGGTCTTCGAATTCGTCGTCGCGGCTTTCATTCGCCACCCGATCCTTCCGTTCTGGGTCGACTACGGGCGCACGACCGACCTTCCGAAACTGCTCTACTGGTCGCGCGACCTGCTCTTCGAGGGCGGAAAGATTCAAGGCATCGTCGGCAACTCGAGCCTGCTTGCGATGGCCGCGCTCGTTGCACTCATCGTCTTTGCGTTGCAACTGGCCGGGCGCACCGTGCACCGCGGCGCCGGAGTGTTCTGGGTGCTCGTGGCTATCGCCACCATCGTGCTCACTCGCTCGGCGACTATCACCGTCGCCATTGTCGTGCTCGCCTTCGTGCTCGGAGTCGTCCTGTTGCTGCGCCGTTCGGGTGCGCGCGGCACAGTAGCCATCTACGCGACGGTAGTGGCGCTCGGTGTCGGCGCGGTCATCCTCGCCACCCGATTCAGCTCGACCATTCTCGGGCTGCTCGGCAAGAGCGACGACCTCACCGGCAGACTCGATATTTGGGCCGCGGTGATCAACCTCGCGCAGCAACGACCGGCGTTCGGCTGGGGGTGGGTGAGCTGGTGGGTACCGTGGGTCGCACCGTTCGACACACTCGCCTTCGAAGCCGGAGTGCGCCAGCTGCACGCGCACAACGCGTGGCTCGACATCTTTCTGCAGCTCGGCATTGCCGGTCTCGTCACCTTCGGCGCTCTCGTTGTCAGCACCGGCATCCGCTCTCTGCAGTTCGCAACAATGACCGCGCAGAGCAAGCCGACCGAGCCGGGCGCTTTCACGATGTTCTCGTTGCTTCCGCTGCTGCTGCTGGTAGCCCTGCTCGTGCAGAGCGTTGCCGAGAGCCGGCTGCTCATCGAGTATGGGCTGTTTAGCCTCGTCATTATCGCGGTCAAGACAAAGCTCGGCGAGCGGGCGGTGATGAGCTGAGGTGAGCGCCCGAATCTCCACCATCGACGCGTCGCTGGAGTTTCTTGGCTCCGCCCGGTTCACCTCTGCGCTGGCCACTGCCTCGATCGGCGCGGGAATTCTGTCGTGGGCGCTGCACAACATCATTGGCTGGGCCGGGCTCATCGCGATCATCTCGCTGCTCGTCGCGCTGGCCGCGCTTTCGCTGTGGGCACGACGAGACACGCTCGACCGCACCGCGCTGCTACCGGTTTCGCTGTTGGTATTCCTCACCTGGACTGTCGTCTCGATCGCGTGGAGCCAGTACCAGTGGGCGACGCTCGGGGGTCTCGCCTGGTTGGCGGCGTACACCGCGCTCGGCGTCTACATCGCGCTCGTGCGCGACACCATCCAAATCATCCGCATGTTCGGTGACGTGCTTCGCCTAGTTCTCGTCGTTTCGCTGGCGCTCGAGGTGCTCTCGGGCGTGCTCATTGACATGCCGATTTCTTTTCTGGGAATCGAAGCGCACCTCGCGCAGGGAGGCCCGATCTCCGGCCTCGTCGGCAATCGCAACGAACTAGGAATTCTCGCGGTCATTGGCGGCATTACCTTCCTCATCGAGTGGCGCACCGTATCGATTCAGCGCGGGCTCGCCCTTGCGTCGCTAATCCTTGCCTCGATCACCCTGTTGCTGACGAAGTCGCCGATCGCGTGGGGCACCGCGCTCGTTGCCATCGCCGTGCTCGCAATTCTGTACGGGCTACGTCGCGCCGCGCCGCACCGTCGGCGGTACTTGCACTTCACGGTGCTCGCTGTCGCGATAGTTGCGGCAATCAGTGCATGGACACTTCGCTCCGCAATCGTCGAGACGCTGAACGGCAGCGGCGAACTCAACTACCGATTGCGACTCTGGCAAGAACTCTGGACTCTGCTCAAAGTCCACCCCGTCGAGGGCTGGGGCTGGGTCGGCCAGTGGAACACCGATGTCGCTCCGTATGACTCGTTCGGCATCGGCAGCGGTCGCGCGACGACATCCGGCGTCAACGCCTACCTCGACGTCTGGTTCCAAATCGGCTTCATCGGACTCGCCATCTTCGTCGGGCTACTCGGGCTGGCGTTCGTTCGTTCCTGGTTGCTCGCCGCACGACAGCGCACCGTGGTCTTCACGTGGC
>JANONY010000201.1:0-7541 GCA_031421055.1 Actinomycetes bacterium
GTTTTGCCCTTCATGGGATGAACCCTGAGCGCGGCAGGCCACGTGTACGTCGCGGGCAACGCATCCGCATATCCGATGCAAGCAGGGCCAAACTTCTCGCGCATAACCTGCCGGAAGAGCTGCTGCTCAGCCTCGGATAGCTTCGCCCAGTCCGTGAGGAACTGAGGCAGACGCTCGAACTTCACCGAAAGCGACTAGGGAAGGTCGTTCAGGAAGTCGTCCATGCTGTCGTATCGAACGCCCTCGCCAGCCTCGGCCTGCCTGTCTGCCTCGATCTCGCCAGCCTGCCATTCTGTTTTCCAAAACCATTCCTGGTCAACATCTGACACGACTCGAGCAACAAAGTCAGTGCCGAAGTATTTAGAGTCGCCAGAAGAATCCAACTGGGGGGCCTTCTGCGCGAGAACCGAAATGGCGAATGTGTGTACCTGAGGGGTCGCGTATCCCTTCACTAGCGTTTCACTCATCTTGTGCCTCCGGTGGTAAAGCTTTCTTTGCGTACTGTTCCCAGTTCCTATTGAGTGCAGCCTGTAGCTGCGTAATAAACAGCGGAGAGACGTTTACCCGAGCAGTAACCATCCCGCTCCGCTGAACACCGTCAACCCGAATGAAGTCAATTGTGAACTCGTGTTCTGTGTGCGTGACAGTTGCGAAGTTCGCCCAAACGCCCCCGAACATCTCGGGAGGCAGGCTCACCTGTATTTCCTGAGGAGTTCCCCCCGGCTCGTCACTCATACACATCAGTGTACGGGCGCGCCCTGAATGGGGTCTATGCGGTACCTGTTTTCTTGCCAACCCCAGAAGGGGTGCTGCGATTGTCATCGAGTTCGTTCTTGGAAACTTTCAACAGATCGCGGGTAAGGGTTTCGAAGCGGGCAAACTCTTGGCGATCGTCTGAACCCGGCGTTGAGGTCGTCGTTGCGCTACTTGTTGCCACCCGCCTCCGTCGATCCAAGCCGTGTGCCCAGACGTGCCTGGCGCAGTAGCTAGGCGGGGCCTTGGGGTGCTTTGGGCAGTGTCGATAGGTGACGCAGTGGACCAACACCCCCGAGGGTCGCCGTACAATTAGAAGATCATGGGCACAAACACATCGCACGAAGAACTGGGTACAAACCGCGTCAAGCGAGGCCTCGCTGAGATGCTCAAGGGCGGTGTCATCATGGACGTGGTGACGGCCGATCAGGCCAAACTCGCCGAAGACGCGGGTGCAGTCGCAGTCATGGCGCTAGAACGCGTCCCAGCCGACATCCGGGCTCAGGGTGGCGTTGCGCGCATGAGCGACCCAGACCTCATCGACGGAATTATTGCTGCCGTGTCGATCCCGGTCATGGCGAAGGCCCGCATCGGCCACTTCGTGGAGGCGCAGGTGCTTCAGGCCCTCAAGGTTGACTACATCGACGAGTCGGAGGTGCTGTCGCCCGCTGACTACATCAACCACATCGATAAGTGGAAATTTGACGTTCCCTTCGTCTGTGGTGCGACCAACCTCGGCGAGGCGCTGCGGCGCATCACGGAGGGTGCTGCAATGATCCGATCGAAGGGTGAAGCGGGCACTGGCGACGTGTCGGAGGCGACTCGCCACATCCGCACGATCAACGGTGAGATCGCTGCACTGTCCTCGAAGTCGAAAGACGAACTGTACGTCGCGGCAAAAGAGCTACAGGCGCCGTACGACCTCGTCCTCGAGGTTGCGCGCACCGGAAAGCTGCCTGTCGTGCTGTTCACGGCAGGCGGCATCGCGACTCCGGCTGATGCCGCGATGATGATGCAGCTTGGCGCCGACGGCGTATTCGTCGGTTCCGGAATCTTCAAGTCGGGCAACCCGGTCGCTCGCGCCGCGGCAATCGTCAAGGCGACGACCTTCTTTGACGACCCCGAGGTCATCGCGGAGGTGTCTCGCGGACTCGGCGAGGCGATCGTCGGTATCAATGTGTCTGACCTTCCCGCCCCGCACCGCCTGTCTGAGCGTGGCTGGTAGGCCACTACCGGTTGGGGTGCTCGCGCTGCAAGGTGACTTTCGCGAGCACATTGCGGTCGTGCGTGGCCTCGGAGCTGAGGCGGTGCCAGTGCGGAGACCCGGCGAGCTTGACGGTATTCGTGGGCTGATCATCCCCGGCGGTGAGTCGAGCGTGATGGACAAACTCGCTCGTACTTTCGGGCTGTTCGAGCCGTTGAAGACTGCTATTGCCCAGGGGTTGCCGGTGTACGGAACCTGCGCCGGCCTGATCATGCTCGCTGACCGCCTCATCGACGCGATCGATGGTCAGCGCAGCCTCGGCGGGTTCGATGTTTCGGTGCGGCGCAACGCGTTTGGTTCCCAACTTGACTCGTTCGAGACCGACATTGACATCCCGGTGCTCGGTGAGGCGCCCATGCACGCGGTTTTCATTCGTGCGCCGGTGGTCGAGAGCGTGGGGGAAGCAGTGACAGTGCTCGGCTCGCTCGGCGATGGGCGCATTATCGCCATCGAACAAGGCGCCCTGCTCGGCACGAGCTTTCACCCGGAGATGACCGGCGACACCCGGTTTCACGAGTACTTCTTGTCGAAGTTCGCCTAGACCTCAAGAAGTTCAAGTTGCACGTCGATGAGCGCACCAGCCGTCGCAAGGCGCGTCGCCTCGAGCGCCTGCACGACCGCGGCATCGGTGTAAAGCGCGCTGCCGCTCGAGTGCCACGGTGCGGCGCTAAAGACGAAACGCAGGGCAAGCTCGCGCACGACAGTGCCGTCGTCGGAGCGCATCATTCGACGTGCTATCACGAATTCTGCTGACCGCTCATCGGCGCCCCACGCCACGTGCAGCGCATCTTCACCGCCGTCGGTCGTGTGTTGTGCGCCATGGTTTTGGTAGAACTCGACCATCGCGTCGACCCCTCTCGCTACGTCGAGCTGCGACACGGTCAACCCGCGCTCGGCGAGCAGGCGCTCGAACGCCGCCTTGGCGAACGCGATGCGAAACCACTTCTTGGGCATGAGTCGATGGTATTGCGGCAGCATTGGTTCATGAAGATTTACTCGGACTACGCAGCTCACCGCTCCCGCCAGATCGTCGTCGACGTGCTCGCGGTCGCCGCGATCGCCGCCTGGGCGTGGCTTGGCTACACGATCTACACCCTCGTCATGAACCTTGCCGACTTCGGCGTGCAGATGGAGCAATCCGGCGCGGGCTTCAAAACGACCATGGTCGACATCAGCACCAACCTCAGTGGCATCTGGATCATCGGCGATGGTATCAAGGCGCCCTTCGATGCCGCATCGGATGCCGGCGCCGCCCTCGAGCAAGCGGGTCAGGCGCAGCAGGTGGCCGTTCAGCAGCTTGCGACCGGACTTGGGCTCGGCATTGCGATACTGCCGATTCTCACAATCCTTGTGTTTTGGTTGGTGCCACGCATCCGATTCGTTCGTCGTGCGGGCGTTGCGAAGAAACTGCTCTCATCGCCAGCGAGCCTCGATCTTCTCGCCCTCAGAGCGCTCTCGAACCAGAAGCTCGGCGTACTCGCGACAGTCGACGCGGATGTGGCTGGTGCCTGGCGCCGCAACGAACCGGCGGTGGTCCGCTCACTCGCCAATCTCGAACTGCGGTCGTCGGGCGTGCGACTTCGCGGTTGATGCCCGCGCCAGTGAGTCGGGGCTGACCTAGACTGGGCGAGGTAATTTTCGAGCAAGGGGAGCAATGTCCGGCCACTCCAAATGGGCAACAACTAAGCACCAAAAGGCGATCAAAGACCAGCGCCGTGCCAAGTCGTTCGCCAAGCTCATCAAGAACATTGAGGTAGCAGCAAAGCTCGGCGGAGCAGACATGTCGGGCAATCCGACCCTTGTCGACGCGGTACAGAAGGCAAAGAAGACTTCTGTTCCGAACTCGAACATCGATAGTGCGATCAAGCGTGGGGCAGGCCTCAGCGGCGAATCGGTCGACTACCAGACGATCATGTATGAGGGCTACGCGCAGGGCGGCGTCGCTCTACTCATCGAGTGCCTCACCGACAACAAGAACCGCGCGGCCGCGGAGGTGCGCACGGCGATGAACCGCAACGGCGGCACCATGGCCGACCCGGGTAGCGTCGCCTACAACTTCAGTCGCAAGGGCGTCATCTCGATCACTAAGGTCGACGGGGTCTCTGAAGACGACATTCTCGAGGCTGTGCTCGACGCAGGGGCAGAGGAGGTAAAAGATCACGGCGGTGGATTCGAGGTCATCACCGATCCATCCCAACTCCTCGTGTCGCGCACGGCGCTGCAGGCGGCGGGCATCGACTACGACTCTTCCGAGGCCGAGTTCGTGCCGAACCTCAGTGTCGAGGTCGATGCCGAGACCGCGCGTAAGGTGTTCAAACTCATCGACGCGCTCGATGACCTCGACGACGTGCAGAACGTGTTTGCCAACGTTGACGTTTCGGCCGACGTGCAGGCCGTTCTCGACCAAGACGAGTAGCCAGGTGCTCCTTCGGGTGCTCGGCATCGATCCTGGCCTCACGCGGTGTGGCGTCGGGATTGTGGATGTCGCGAGCGATCGGCGGACGACCCTCGTGTACGTCGGTGTGATCCGCACGCCGCCGGAGCAGCCGCTTGAGCAGCGCCTACTGGCGATCGGCGAGGGTATCGCGAACGCGCTCGACGAGTACACACCACAGGCCGTGGCGCTTGAGCGTGTCTTCGCGCAACATAACCTGCGCACGGTGATGGGCACGGCGCAGGCGAGCGGAGTTGCTCTGCACGCGGCGGCGGCTCGCGGGCTCGCCGTCGGTCTACACACCCCAAGCGAGGTCAAGGCTGCCGTCACCGGGTATGGGGCCGCCGATAAGGCACAGGTCGGCGCAATGGTGGCCCGAATTCTTGGACTAGCCGAGGTGCCGAAGCCGGCGGATGCCGCAGACGCCCTCGCACTAGCGATCTGTCACGGTTGGAGGGGCACAGCGGTGGCTGTGCCTGCTACCGACGAAACGCCGGCGCAAAAAGCGTGGCGCGCCGCTGAGAGACGAGCGGCAAACAAGGGATAAGATTCGAACATGATTTCGAACGCTGCGTCGACGGGCTGGCCGCACTCGTGATCTCATCGGTTCGCGGCACGGTGATTGCGGTCGCTGGCACCACCGCGGTGATCGAGGTTGGCGGTGTTGGCCTGGCGATGCAGGTGACTCCGCGGCACGGGCTCACGCTGCGTGTCGGCTCAGAGGCGATGGTGCGCACGGCCCTCATCGTGCGCGAAGACGACCTCAGCCTGTTCGGTTTTGCCGAAGCCGAGGAGCTTTCCGTGTTCGATCACCTGCGAAGCGTGAGCGGCGTGGGGCCGCGGAGCGCCATGGCGGTGCTTGCCGTGCTGACACCGAACGAAGTTGCCAGGGCTGTCGCCACGGAAGACGACGCGGTCTTTCGCAAAGTGTCTGGCATCGGGCCGAAGACAGCCAAACTGATTGTCGTCTCGCTCGCGGGCAAGCTCGCCGTCACTCACGCCGCAGAGCCGAGATCGAAGGTAGTGCCGAGCGTCAGCGAAAACGTGCTTATCGCCCTCGTCGGGCTCGGCTGGAACGAGCGCGTTGCCATGCAGGCGGTGGAAGACGCGATCGCCGAAGCCTCGGAGAGCGAGCGTGAGGTCGTACCAGCCCTGCTACGCCGGGCGTTGGCCAACCTCGGTGGTAGCGCATGAGCGACGCGATCGTCAGCCCCGTGCCTGAGTCTGATGCTGAGCTGGCGTTCGAGGGTGCGCTTCGCCCACGTTCTCTCGCCGAGTTTGTCGGGCAGTCGAAGGTGCGCGGGCAATTGCAGCTGTTGTTGCAGGCGGCCGCGATGCAATCGCGCACTCCCGACCACATCCTGCTCGCTGGTCCGCCTGGGCTTGGCAAGACGACTCTCGCGATGATCGTGGCGTATGAAAGCCAGCGGCCGCTGCGCATGTCGAGCGGGCCTGCCATTCAGCACGCCGGTGACCTTGCGGCACTGCTCTCGTCGCTGACGCCTGGCGAAGTGCTTTTCATCGACGAGATTCACCGCATGGCGCGCTCCGCAGAAGAAATGCTCTACCTCGCGATGGAAGATTTTCGCATCGACATCATGGTCGGTAAGGGTGCGGGGGCCACGAGCATCCCACTCGATCTGGCACCGTTCACCCTTGTCGGCGCCACGACGCGCTCAGGCCTGCTGCCGAATCCATTGCGTGACCGCTTTGGCTTCACGGCTCACCTTGAGTTCTACGACGAACCAGAGTTAGAGCAGGTTCTCGTGCGCGCAGCGGCAATGCTCGGACTCACCGTCGAGAGGGATGCACTTGCCGAGATCGCCGGGCGAAGTCGCGGCACCCCGCGAATCGCCAATCGCTTGCTGCGCCGCGTGCGCGACTACGCGCTCGTGCATCCGTCGTCGAGTGGGATGGAGGCCGTGCACTCTGCGCTCGCACTCTACGATGTCGACGAGCTCGGCCTCGACCGGCTCGACCGCGCGGTGATGTCGATCATTCTCGAACGCTTCGATGGTGGCCCCGTTGGGCTCAACACGCTCGCCGTGTCGGTCGGTGAAGAGTCGGAGACCATTGAATCCGTCGTTGAGCCGTTTCTCGTGCGCATCGGCCTTCTCGCCAGAACGCCCCGCGGCCGAGTGGCGACGCGGCAGGCGTGGAAGCACCTCGGCATGCAGCAACCTCAGAGCGAACGTGCCGGAACCCTTTTCGGCGATGACCTATAATTTGCTGAGGTAGCCGCGCAGACTGACGCGGCCCGCTCCCAAGGCTTCTTGAAAGGTTCCACCGTGGTTGATCCACTAACTATTACCATGTTCGCCGTTCTGGCGGTCTTCATCTATATCACCTGGCGTAGCAGCCGTAAGCGCAAGGCAGCCGCTGCTGAGGCGCAAGAAAAGTTTGTCGTCGGCGCAGAAGTTATGACCAGTTACGGCCTGTACGGCACCATCAAGTCGATCGACGCCGACATCGTTTGGCTCGAAAGCACGCCAAAAACTGTTGTGCGCGTGCACCGTCAGTCGATTGTCAAGCTAGTCGTTCACGACGATTCAGACGCACCAAAGTCGGTCGAAGAGGCGATGGCACGCGCCAACGCCGAGGCAGACGCCAAGTCGGCGGCAGAGCCAGAGCTCAATGTCAGTCACGCGATTCCGGTCGGCGAGCCACAGTACGGCGAGCGCGTTGCGAGCAAGCCCGCGCGCCGTGCTGCAAAGAAGACCGCAGAGTAACCACTAACCTTGTGTGCTGGCGGTCCATTGGCGGATCGCCTAGACGGGTGCTGCCGCGCAAGCGCGGCACGCAGACAGAAAGCTGAGTTCGTAGGTGGCACGTTCGACCCCCGTCCGAAAGGCTTGGCGCTCGCTCGCCTGGCTCGGCGTAATGCTCATTGCCCTCACCGGGGTTAACCTCTATGGCGTTCTCGCCGAGGACTGGTCGTGGACGCCCAAGCTTGCCCTCGACCTCCAAGGCGGCACCCAGATCATCCTGGCGCCGCAGCTCGAAGACGGCCAAGCGGTAACTCCTGAGCAGTTGGAACAGGCCGTCGCGATCATCCGACAGCGCGTGGACGCCGGTGGTATCGCCGAGCCA
>JANONY010000202.1:0-2599 GCA_031421055.1 Actinomycetes bacterium
CTGGGCGCGAGCTCGCGAACCGCGCGGTCGTCGCGGTGGAGGCGTGCGACGCGGCGTTCTTCGCGCCGCTCGCCGCTCGCGGGGTCTTCACGAAGGAGCTGGGGCGTCTAGCTAACGAGTAGCGCGCATCAATCCGAAGAATCCTGGATGCGGCTTCGAGCCCATGCGCCACCCACGAGAGTGCGCTCGGCTTCCTCCTCATGCGCCAAGTCCAGCACCTCCAGAAGAGTCGGGTCTTTCTCGATCTCGTGCCCTAAGCCAACAACCAAGAACCAGTACGCATCTTGCGGGTGCTCGTCGCCGCAGAGAAAGCACCAATCACCATCGGCGCGCGAGACATACAGCACCTCGCGAGTGCCCTCGAAAACGTGTCGGCACACGTACGACTTCGTGTGATGAACGATGTCGCGCGGCAGTCGTATTCGCTTCCTCATCTAAGCCGACTGCTCGTGTGCCAAAGCAATCAGCTCCCGCGCGTGCATGAGCCCGCTCTCAGATTCCTGTAAGCCGGACAGCAACCGCGCCATCTCCGCGATGCGCTCTTCTCCGTGCAATTGCTCGACACTGGATGCCGTCACGGCCCCATCGCTGTCTTTCAGCACCCGAAGGTGGTTCGTAGCAAACGCGGCCACCTGCGCGAGGTGGGTGACGACGATCACTTGGGCAGTGCGGCTCAACTGCGAGAGACGCCGACCGATTTCGATCGCGCTCGCGCCGCCGACGCCGGCGTCGACCTCGTCGAAGATGAACGTCGGCACAGGGTCACCCGCGGCGATGACGACTTCGATCGCGAGCATGACGCGCGAGAGTTCGCCACCCGAGGCACCCTTGGCCAACGCGCGCGGCTCCGCACCGCTGTGCGGCTGCAACAAAATCATGACGTTGTCTTTGCCAGCGAGCGAGTAGTCCTGCCGATCTTCGACGACGACGCTGAGGCGTGCGTTCGGCATGGCAAGCGCGGCAAGCTCTTCGGTCACCCGATCTGACAGCCGGATCGCCGCCGCCGCCCGAATCTCGCTGAGCCGCCCACCGAGTACCCCCAGCTGCGATCGGTCGGACTCAACCTCGGCCCGAAGGCCCTCGATGCGATCGGAGTCGTTGTCGAGCTCAAGCAGTCGGGCGCTGCCGCTGTCGAGGTAGTCGATGACGCGGTCGAGCGCCGGTCCGTATTTGCGCGTGAGTTGCGCTAGTTCTGAGCGGCGCTCTTGCACCAACTCGAGCTCTCGGGCGCCGTCAGCGTCGAGACCGCTCAGGTAGCTAGAAAGCTGCCCCGAAATCTCGGAGGCGAGAATGCTCGCGGTCGAGAGCGCCTCGCCGATCGGTGCGAGTGCCTGGTCGTGAACACTAACGCGCTCAAGCGAGCGTCGGGCCGACTCGAGCAGGCCGAGAACGTCACGGCCGTCGTCGAGCAGCTCGCTCGAGAGCAGCTCGTGGGCCTGACTCGCGGCGATCCGCAAATCTTCGAGGTTTGTCAGGCGGTCTGCGCGTTCACCGAGCTCGGCGTCTTCGCCGCGGTGCGGCGCTGCCGCCTCGATCTCGGTGATCGCAGCGCGCAACTCTTCGGCTTCGCGCGAGCGGCGGTCGCGCTCGGCCTCGAGCACCTCGAGTTCGCCCTGGTTCGCCTGCCAGCGCTTGTACACATCCTGATAGTCGGCGAGAACCGTGGCCAGCTCTACGCCAGCGAAACGGTCGAGCGCTTCGCGCTGAGCGGTCGCCGAACGCAAACGTGTCTGGTCGGCTTGACCGTGCACGACCACGAGCTGCTGGCCAATCTCGTTGAGCACACCTACTGGCGCCGCTCGGCCGCCGACGGTGGCGCGGCTTCGACCCTCTTGCGAAACGGAGCGGCCGAGAATCAACTCGCCGCCATCGAGGTCTCCTCCGGCGTCGCGCACGCGCTCGGCGACGGCACCCGCTGGGTCTACCTGCCAGCGCCCCTCGACGACCGCCTGTTCGCTGCCCGATCGAATTGCGCCAGCGTCGGCGCGCTCGCCGAGCAGCAGCCCGAGCGCCGTGACCACCATCGTTTTGCCCGCACCGGTCTCACCCGTGATTGCGGTGAACCCGGCACCGAGCGGCAGCCGCGCCTCACCGATGACTCCCAGATTGCGGATGGAAATCTCTTCGATCAACGCTGCGCCTCGTCGTCCTGCGGGCCGCGCCATCCTGAGACCGACAGGTTGAACTTATTGACGAGGCGATCGACGAAAGCGCCCTGCGTAATGCGGGCAAGCCGAACCGGGGTCGTCGAGCGGCGCACAACCACGCGCGCGCCACGCGGCAAGTCGAACGTACGGCGTCCGTCGCAATTGAGCACGCCCGTGCCCTGCGTGCGGTCGAGCAGCTCGACGGCAAGAGCCGAGTTCGGGCCGACCACGAGGGGCTTTGCGAACAGCGCGTGCGCGCTGAGCGGCACGAGCAGAAGCGCATCGACACTCGGCCAGACCACCGGACCGCCGGCGGAGAAGGCGTACGCGGTGGATCCGGTTGGGGTCGCCATGACGACGCCATCACATCCGAACGACGACAGCGGGCGCCCGTCGATCTCGAGCACCACTTCGAGCATGCGCTCTCGGCTCGCCTTCTCGACGCTGGCCTC
>JANONY010000203.1:0-1962 GCA_031421055.1 Actinomycetes bacterium
CTCGACAACGGCGTTGACAAGCTCGTGCGTCGCTACCTCCACAACGAGGTGCTGCACTCGGTCGACGAGGCCACGTCGCATGTTTCGGCCATGACCCACCACGTGTTCGAGGTCGACGGGGTCGACGCCAAAAACGAGCTCGTCAAGAAGCTTGCCTCTGGAACCGGCCGCCGCATCCTGTTTATGCGCACGAAGCACCACGCCAAGAAGCTGGCGAAGCAGCTGACGGATGCCGGGATCCCCTCGGTCGACCTGCACGGCAACCTCAGCCAGGTCGCCCGCGATCGCAACCTCGCGGCTTTCGCCGCCGGCACGACCCGCGTGCTCGTCGCAACCGATGTCGCCGCTCGCGGTGTTCATGTTGATGACATCGAGCTCGTGATTCACGTCGACCCGCCAGCCGAGCACAAGGCATACCTGCACCGCTCTGGCCGCACGGCCCGCGCCGGCAAAGAGGGCGAGGTCGTCACGATCGTGCTGCCGACCCAGCGCAAAGACACCGCCGACCTGCTGCGCAAGGCAGCGATCACCGTCACGCCCCAGCGGGTGACCGCCGCATCGGATGCCGTCACCGCCCTCGTGGGCGACGTCGCCGCCTACGTGAAACCAGCTCCGCGCGCGGCTGAACCAGTGCGCGGCCAGAGCCAGGGCGGTCGCTCCAACGGAGCCAACGCCCAACGCAAGCGGGCCAACCGCGATGCGCGACCCGCAGAGGGTCGCGTGGCAAGGTCAGCCGATCGCTCAGGTCGTCCGGCTCGCTCCGCGGAGGCTCGGCCCGCCCGCGCCTCCGAGGGTCGCGCGCCACAGGCCGAGCGTCGCTCGGAGCCGCGCGCTGCGCAGGCACCGCGCGGCGAGCAGGCGCCCTCGCGTCCGCGCGGCGGCAACGGTCGCGCCCAAGCAACCGGCGGCCCGATCCGCGTTGGTCAGATCGTGCGCTCGAACACGCGCTCGAACGGTCGCTGACCCGCCGGCCGAAAACGCAGGAGAAATCTCCTCCGATGTCGCCCACAGACGCTTTCGGGCGACATCGGGCAGTTTCTCCTTCGTTTTGAGGCGCGACACACGACCGCACACTGGGGGGCCGCGTGTTTCCGGTTCGGCGCACGGCCGAAACAGCGGCTTTCTGTCGCAAGCAGAAGTACTTTGCAGACACCGTTCGCCGTGAAGGGTCGCTGTTCGAAACTCCGCTCACCGAAATCAGGATGGCGCGCTAACCGGTGCTAGGGAAGCCGCCCGACCGACGCGAGTGCGGCCCGCAGCAGTGCGCCGCGGCCACCTTCCATTTCGGCTGAGATGGCATCCGATGCCGCTTCTCGTGGCGTCATCCAACTGAGCTCTAGCGCGTCGGATCGAGGGTCGCTCGTGCCGGTACCCGGCTCGACGTAGGCGAGTGATACGGCATGCTGTCGATCGTCGGAGTACTGCCCGAGGCCAGGAAGCGGAAAGTACTCAGCCACAGAGAAGGGAACCGGCGAGGGCGGCAACTGTGGAAAGGCCATCGGCCCGAGGTCTTTCTCCAGGTGGCGGTAGAGCGCGTCTCGAAGTGACTCGCCAAACATGACGCGGCCAGAAACAACCGTTCGGCTGATGGCGCCCGCGGGGTTAGCCCGAAGCAGCACGCCCACCTCCGTGACAACGCCGGTACCGTCGACCCGCACCGGCACCGCCTCGACATAGAGCAGTGGCAGTCGGCGACGCGCCTCGGCGAGCTCTTCGTCAGACAACCAGCCAGAGTTCGGGTCGGGAGTTCCTACAGAGCTCATGCTTCATTCTCGCCTACGGCGTTGCAATCCAGCGGCGTACGAGAAGCGTGATCTGTGGCGCGCCCGGCTCTGCGCGCACGGCACGAGAGGTGCAAGTATGAGAGCGGTCGCAACGATGCATGCCACCAATACTGGAGTCGGGGTACGTCATGAAGATCGACGCGGATGCCGTGCTGTGGTCGGCCCCGGAACGCGAGCG
>JANONY010000204.1:0-3720 GCA_031421055.1 Actinomycetes bacterium
GTCAACGACCCGTCCCCTGGCAGCGAAATCGTCACCGCGGAGGTCTTCGGCCCTGTGCTGACAATGCAGACCTTCGCGACCGACGACGAGGTCGTCGCTCTCGCGAATGGCACAGAGTTTGGACTGGCCGCCGTCGTCGTCAGTGGCGACCGTGCCCACGCCGCGACGGTTACCAAACAGCTTGGTGCGGGCACCATCTGGGTGAACTGCTTCTTCGTTCGCGATCTGCGGGCGCCGTTTGGTGGCTCGAAAAAGTCGGGCATCGGCCGCGAAGGTGGCACCTGGTCGTTCGACTTTTACGCCGACGTCAAGAACACGGTCGTCGCTCCCACCGGATGGGCCTCAGCACAATGAAAGGACAGAGCTAATGGGTGAAGTTGTAGGGGTGGGGCTCATCGCCCACGTGCCGACCATCATGCTGCCGAAGGCAACGCGCATGGAGCTCAACGAGGGCAAGGACTCTACCCTTGTCGCGGGTCTTGAGAAGCTGCGCGCTGACGTTTTCGAATCCGACGACTACGACACCGTCGTCGTGCTCGACAGCCACTGGGCTTCGACCGTCGAGTTTCTGGTCGCCTCGCACGAGCGCAGGCACGGACTGTTTACCTCGGAGGAGCTGCCCCGCGGCATGCATGGCGTGCCATTCGACTACCCCGGCGACCCAGAGCTATCGGCGCTCATGAGCCAGCAGGCCGAGAAGAACGGCACCTGGATCACGCCGATTGACGATCCAGACCTGCCCGTCATGTACGCGACCATCAACTTGTGGAAGTACCTCGGCGAGGGCCTACCAGACAAGAAGTGGGTCAGCGTGAGCGTCTGCCAGACGGCCACTGACGAGGACTTCCTTCGGGCAGGGCGCGCTATCGGAGAGGCGATCGCGAAGAGTGACCGCCGCGTCATCCTGTTGGCGTCCGGCGCGCTGTCGCACACGTTTTTCAAGCTGCGCGAGCTGCGCAAGCACGAGATGGCCGACCCGGCGCACATTTTCTCGGCTGCTGCCCGCGAGGCCGACTACGAACGACTCGAATGGTTCAGAAACGGCGACCACGCGAAGGTGCTCGAAACGATGCCAGCCTTTCACAAGGTGCGACCGGAGGCGATGTTCGGCCACTGGCTGCTCACGGCTGGCGCCATTGGTGAAGACGCGTGCACGGCGAAGGGCATCATGTACTCCGAGTACGAGAACTCCATCGGTACCGGCCAAGTTCACGTGTGGTTTCCGAAACCGGAGGGCGGGTTCCCGCAGGCAAAGGACCTCGTTCTTTCTCGTGACTGAGTACCGCAGAATTCTGCTCGACGGCTACGTCACCGAGGTTGTTCGCCACGGTGACGTACTCGTCGCTGGCGACGGGCGCGAAGTCGCAATCGAGGATGCCCACCACCTGCCGCCGACCGAGCCAACCAAGATCCTCGCCGTGCACCTCAATTACGCGAGTCGCACCGAAGAGTTCATGACCAAGCTCCCGGCCGCGCCCACCTACTTTCAGAAGCCGACGACCGCACTCAACAGCCACCGGGCTGCGGTCGTGCGGCCGCTTGGCTGCAAGTGGCTCAACTTCGAAGGTGAAATTGTCATCGTGATAGGCCGCACGTGTCGCAACGTGAGCCCCGACGAGGCGAGCGACTACATCGCCGGCTACACGATCGGCAACGACTTTGGCCTGCACGACTTCAGAGATACCGATGCCGGCTCGATGCTGCGAGTGAAGGGCAGTGACACCCTCGCCCCGGTTGGACCAGGGCTGGTGACCGACTGGGATTTCCGTGGCAAGCAACTGCGCACTATCGTCAACGGAGAGGTTCGACAAGACGACAACACGTCGAACATGGAGTGGGACATGAACTACCTCGTCGCCGACATCGCGCGCACGATTACGCTCAGCCCCGGCGACCTGCTGTTCTCCGGAACCCCCGCCTATTCGAGGCCGGTCGAGCCAGGCGATGTGGTCGAGGTCGAGGTTGAAGGACTGGGTAGGCTGACCAATCACATCGTGGAAGGCCCAACCAAAATCCGCACCGATGTCGGAGCGCAGCCAACCGAGAGCGAAGAGGTAGTCTCGACGGCGCTCGGTGGCGATTGGGAGTTTCGCGGCATTCGCACCCCCTCGAGAGATCTCTACCCGTCAACCGTGGAGGAACAGCAGTGATCAAGATCGACGTCGACATGAGCCAGTGCCAGCACTACGGCCAGTGCGTGTTCGAGGCCCCAACAATCTTTCACCTCAATGATGACGACAAGCTCGAGTACCTTGCCGAGGCGGATGACAACCTGCGCGGTGAGGTCGAGAACGCCGTCGACGTATGCCCAATGCAGGCCATTCGAATCGTCGAGTAAATGAGCGTGCTCATCGTCGGCGCAGCGATGGGCGGGCTGCGAACGGCCGAGAATCTGCGCAAGTCGGGCTACTTTGGGGCCATCACGGTGATGGGTGACGAGGTGCACGCGCCGTACAACCGGCCGCCGCTGTCGAAAGACGTGCTGTCGGCCGAGGTGACGCACGAGGCCGTCGCTTTTCCGGCGCGCGTCGAGGTGGCAGACGTGACGTGGATGTTCGGCTCACGCGCCGCCTCGCTCAACCTCAGCGAGCACACCGTCACCACCACCGAGGCGACCGTTCACCCGTGGTCGGCTCTCGTCATCGCTACCGGACTGAGGCCACGCCGCCTCGATCTGCCACCGCTCGCGGGTCGCCATGTGGTGCGCTCACTCGACGATGCGATCGCGTTGCGCGCCGAGCTGGTTGCTGGCGCGAAAGTCGTCGTGGTTGGATCGGGGTTCCTCGGCTGCGAGCTGGCGGCGACGGCAACGAAGCTGGGGTGCATCGTCACGGTTGTGACGCCGAGTGCGCAGCCGATGATCCGGCCGCTTGGTTCGGTGCTTGCGGCGGCGCTGCGCCTTCGGCTCGAGGCGCACGGGGTGACGTTTTTGACCGGCAGCACGATTGAGTCGGTCGAGGGAGATTCGGCGGTGCGGCGTGTGATCGTGAGCGGTGGGCGCGAACTGCGGGCCGATGTGCTGATTGAGGCGATTGGCTCGCAGTGCAACACCGACTGGCTTGAGGGAAACGGCCTTGATCTTGCCGACGGCGTGCTCTCCGACAACGCTTTGCGCGTGATCGGTGCAGACGGCAGCGTCAACGATGACGTCTATGTGGTCGGCGACGTTGCACGATTTCCGAACCTGATGTTCGACCATGAGCCCCGCCGCGTCGAGCACTGGAACATTCCGACCGACACGGGCAAGCGTGCGGGAGCGGTTCTTGCGGCATGGCTCAAGCGCGACGGTAGTTTCGCCGAAGTTGTCGATACGCCCTTTGCCCCGATGCCGTCGTTCTGGTCAAACCAGTTCGACCTCAAGCTGCAGGCGTACGGTCTGCCCGAGCTCGCTGACGAGGCGCACCTACTCGAAGGCGAGCTCACTGGCGATGCCGCGATGGGCTACTACCGAGCAGGCGTTCTGGTCGGAGTGGTGGGTGTCGGGCTTAAAGCCGCACTGCTTCCGTATCGGCAACTGATCGCTGCAGGCGCGGGTTAGTAGGGCTTCGTGGCGCTGGGCATGCCGTCGCACACGAGGCGCTAGGAGTCGAAGCCGAGCCCAAGGGCGTCAAGCACCCGCAGCAGCACGTTGCGGCGGCCGCGGTTGTGGTCGGCGCGGTTGAGTGACCACCGGGTGAGGTTGATGCCGATTGAGGCGAGTGGTTCTGGCGGGAAGGGCAG
>JANONY010000205.1:0-11116 GCA_031421055.1 Actinomycetes bacterium
CACGGAAGCGAACGCGGAGGAATCGAACACGTCGGATCCGCGACCGATGCCGCCGAGGGGGCTCCAGGGCAGGAACGCCATGCCGTTCGCGACGGTGTACTCCAGCTCCGGAAGCGAAGAGCGGAAGATCGGCGAGAAGCGATTCTGCACCGACACGAGGCGGCCATCCAGAATCTGGTTGAACAGCACGATCTGCTCGGTAATGGCATTCGAGATGCCGACCATCTGCACGAGGCCCTCGTCGAACAGGTCGCGCATCGCACCGAGCGAGTCGGTGTAGGCGGTCGTGTAGTCCTCGCGGTGGTACTGGTACAGGCCGATCGACTCGACTCCGAGGCGCTTGGCCGAGTCGATCGCTGCCTGGCGCAGGTACTCTGGGCGACCGTCGCGATCCCAGTCACGCCCGCTGCGGTAAATGAGCCCGCCCTTGGTGGCGACCAGAATGTTCGCGGCCTCGGTCGGGCGAAGCGTCAGCGCTTCGGCGATGAGCGACTCGTTGTGGCCCTGGCCGTCGGCCTCCATCGTGTACGAGTCGGCGGTGTCGATGAGGGTGATGCCGGAGTCGATGGCGGCGAGGATCGTCGCGAGCGCTTGTTCCCGATCCGGACGGCCGTCGATCGACAGCGGCATGCCGCCGAGGCCGATGGCGCTGACAGTGATGTTTCCGATCTGACGAGTGCGCATGATGCCAGCGTAACGAGTGCGGGCGCAACCGTAGACTTGACCAATGGCCGCCGGAGATTCCTTTTACCTGACGACCCCCATCTTCTACGTCAACGACGTGCCGCACATTGGCCACGCGTACACCGAAGTTGCGGCGGACGTGCTTGCTCGCTGGCACCGTCAAGCTGGCGACGACACCTGGCTGCTCACCGGAACCGACGAGCACGGCCAGAAGATTCTGCGCACCGCGGTCGCCAACGACACGACGCCAAAAGAGTGGGCAGACAAGCTCGTGGCCGAGGCGTGGCTTCCGCTGCTCGAAACCATCAACATTCGCAACGACGACTTCATTCGCACCACCGATGAGCGCCACGAAAAGGGCGTGCTGATCTTTCTGCAGAAGCTCTACGACGACGGCTACATCTACTCAGGCGAGTACGAGGGCTACTACTGCGTCGGATGTGAAGAGTACAAGCAACTCGACGACCTGCTCGAGCTGGCCGACGGCGACTTCGCCGGCCAGTTGCTCTGCAAGATCCACACTCGCCCGATCGAGGTGCTCAAAGAGCGCAACTACTTTTTCCGGATGAGCGACTTCCAACAGCGACTGCTCGACCTCTATGAAACCAACCCAGGCTTCATTCAGCCGGAGAGCGTTCGCAACGAGATCATCCAGTTCGTCAAGCAGGGACTGTCTGACCTGAGCGTCAGCCGCAGCAGCTTCGACTGGGGCATCAAGATTCCGTGGGACGAAACTCACGTGCTCTACGTCTGGTTCGACGCACTCCTCAACTACGCGACCGCGATCGGGTACGGGGTCGATGACGAACAGTTCAATCGCCGCTGGCCGGCATCCCACCTGGTCGGTAAAGACATCGCGCGCTTTCACGCCGTCATCTGGCCAGCGATGCTCATGGCCGCAGGGCTCGAGGTTCCGAAACGGGTGTTCGGCCACGGCTGGCTGCTCGTCGGCGGCGAGAAGATTTCGAAGTCGAAGCTCACCGGCATCGCGCCGTCGCAGATCACCGAGACCTTCGGCGTCGACGCCTTTCGCTACTACTTCATGAGTGCCATCAGTTTCGGCCAAGACGGCTCGTTCAGTTGGGAAGACCTGAGCGCCCGCTATCACGCAGAGCTTGCCAACGGCTTCGGCAATCTCGCTTCGCGCGTGATCGCCATGATCACCCGCTACTACGGCGGCGTGCTGGCCGCGCCCGCCGACTACTCTCAGGCGGATCTCGGGATTCAGGCGACGGTGGCCAAAGCCGCAGCGGATGCCGACGCGGCAATCGAGCGCTTCGCCATCCACGAGGCCATAGCCGCAATCTGGACCATCGTCGACGAGCTCAACGGGTACATCACCATTCAGGAGCCGTGGGTATTGGCCAAGTCGGATGACACGCGCGACCGCCTTGCGACAGTGTTGTACACCGCAGCCGAGGGACTGCGCGCGCTCGCCGTGCTGCTGTCTCCGGTGATCCCGGAGGCGACCGGGAAGCTGTGGGCCGCGCTCGGCGCGACCGGTGTGCTCGACGACCAGCCGATTCGCGAAGCAGGGGCGTGGGGGCAACTCGCGCCTGGGTCGACGGTGTCACCCCTCGACGCGCTCTTCCCGCGCATCGAAGCCGAGGTCACTACGTGACCGAAGCCGAGTTCATTCGCCAGCGCGGCGCCTCGACCGAGGCGGGCGCGGCACGCGACCTCAGCTATGCGCCACTGCCAGAAGCGCTCGTCGTCGGGGTGTACGACAACCACACCCACCTCGAGATCAGTGACGGCGAAAGCCCGATGGGCTATCGCGAACACCTCGACAAGGCGTCTAGCGTCGGAGTACGTGGGGTGATCCAAGTCGGGGGAGACCTCGAGACCTCGCGCTGGTCTGCCGCGGTCGCTGCCGTCGAGCCGCGCGTGCTTGCTGCCGTCGCGATCCACCCGAACGAAGCACCGCGCTACGCGGCCGCTGGCGAGCTCGACGCGGCGCTCGCCGAGATCGACGCTCTGGCCGCGCAACCCCGGGTGCGGGCGATTGGCGAGACCGGGCTCGACTTCTTCCGCACGTCGGGCGAAGGACTCAAAGCGCAGCACGAGTCGTTCGAGGCGCACATTGCCATCGCCAAGAAGCACGGACTCGCGCTGCAGATTCACGACCGCGACGCACACGATGCCGTCGTCGAAACTCTGCTGCGGGTGGGCGCGCCAGCAAAGACCGTCTTTCACTGCTTCAGTGGGGGCGTCGAGCTGGCAGCGGTGTGTGCCGAGAACGGGTGGTATCTGTCTGTCGCCGGCACATCCACGTTCAAGAACGCCGGCGAACTTCGCGAGGCGATCGCGGCGGTACCGCACCGCCTGCTGCTCATCGAGACCGACGCGCCCTACCTCACGCCGATGCCGTATCGCGGCAAGCCGAATGCGCCGTACATGATTCCGTACACGCTGCGCGCGCTTGCTACGACACTCGACTGCGATTTGTCTCTGCTCGCCGCGCAGATCGCGACCAACACCGAAGAGGTCTACGGCCGCTGGGATGACGAGCCGGTCGCGGCGCCGTCGATGTACCCCGACGAGGCGCCGTGAGTTTGTTGGGCCCGGCCGAGATTCGGGATCTCGCCGAGCTTCTCGGAATACAGCCAACCAAGAAGCTCGGCCAGAATTTCGTCATCGACGGCAACACCGTGCGGCGCATCGTGCGCACTGCCGGCATCACGGGCGGCAGCGTCGTCGAGATCGGCCCAGGACTCGGCAGTCTCACGCTCGGCCTCCTCGAGACCGGGGCGAGCGTTGTGGCAGTTGAAATCGACAAGCGCCTCGCCGCGCAACTGCCACTGACCGTCGCCGAGCTGCAGCCGGGGGCGAACCTCACGGTCGTGACGGCGGATGCCATGAAGGTCACCGAGCTGCCTGGCGCACCGACGACTCTCGTCGCCAACCTGCCGTACAACATCTCGGTGCCAGTGCTGCTGCACTTTCTGGAGCACTTCCCCCTGCTCACCAGTGGACTCGTCATGGTGCAAGCCGAAGTCGGCCAGCGCCTCGCCGCATCACCCGGCTCGAAGGTGTACGGCAGCCCTAGCGCCAAAGCCGCGTGGTACGGCTCGTGGCGCACGGCAGGCAGCGTCAGCAGGCAAGTCTTCTGGCCCGTGCCCAACGTCGACTCGATACTCGTTGGCTTCGAGCGCACCCCGCAGCCGGGCACCGAGGCCGAGCGCGTCGCCACGTTCAAGCTCATCGACGCGGCCTTTCAGCAGCGACGCAAAATGCTGCGGCAGGCGCTCGCGGATGTGCTTGGCGGCTCGGCAGCGGCATCCGCCCGCATTGAAGCCGCGGGTCTCAGGCCGACGGCGCGTGGCGAAGAGCTGACCGTTCTCGACTTCCTGTCGATCGCGCGCAGCTAATTGGCGCCGTCCGCGCCAATCATGTGCGTGCTGTAGCCCGCGCAGCCAGCCTGCTCCCAGCGGTAGTCGGCTCCGCCTGCCGTGTCGCCCCATAGCGCGAGCGTGGCGGCAAGCTTCTTCTCCTCCGGGTAAGCATCCATCCACGGGTACGCCGCCTCCGCGCCGTGCGGGGCCCCGTCTGGGTCTACCTGCCAGTGCGCGTGGTAGCTGTACTCCGCGAATCCAGCGTCGGCCATGCAGTCATCGACGAAGCCCTGCATCGCGATCCAACTGAGCGCGTTGGCACGTTCGTCGGCAGGCCAATCGGCCGGAATTTCTGCCTCGGTCGGCAGTGGTAGCGCGGTCGCCTGCGTGGCCGGGGTGGTCGGCGCCACGGCAGGCGCCAGGGTGGTTTCGATCCACACACCAGCACTGCGCTCGGACGGTTCGGCTATCGCGTTGTTGTAGACGATGCCGAGCAGCACGGCCGCCGTAAGCCCGAAGCCAACAGCCACAACCGACACAATCGCGACGATTCGAGTACTCATTTGGCGGCCTTTCGAAGGGGAGTCCACAGCAGGGCCGCAGAAGAAAACAGAAGTACAAAGAAAGCTATGACGCAGACGACAGCGATGCTCCAGCCGGGTTGGTAGCTGAGAGCGCCAATAGTCGTGCTCTTGTTGTACAGGTCGTAGAGCCCAAAGTGCACGAGCGGACTGCTGGCGGCGAGCACGATCGCGCCGAGTGGGCGGGTCTTCTGGCGCAGCAACAGCAAAGCGCCGACAGTAGCAAGCGCCGTGAGAGCGATGACCCAGATCGCCGTCTCGGACCACGGCTGCACGTACTGCTGTGAAACGTAGAAGGCCGTACGCGCAATCGCGATCAGCCCAAACGCAATGAGCGCGGATGCCGAAACGGTCACGAGCGCGGCCACCCCGCCGCCAACAACGCGGGTCTCAAGCGGCACCAACCGACGCGCCGCCCGCCGCTGCTCGTACCGCCACGAGAGGTCGGCAGGTACACCGCGAATCGCCCGCGAGAGCATCGCGCCCCGTGCTCGGGGCCCGGCCGCCGCGTGCTCCCACAGGTCGCTCGCCAGCTCGTCGCGGCGGTCGCCGGCGATCGCCGGGCTCAGTCCGCGGGTGTACACCTCGCACCAGCGAAGAATCAGGTTGGCGGATTTCATGCGAGGATCACCCGCGTCTCGGTGACCGGTCGTACCGTGACCAGCGCGGCGCGGGTCGCGGCTTGCGTCACGGCCAGCACGCGCGCGCCCTCGCCGGTGACTCGGTACAGCCGGCGGCGCGGCCGGTTCTCTGCCTCGGCGGCAGCGTGGTCCTCCCACTCGGCGCTGAGCAGTCCTGCGTCGGTCATGCGGGCCAGCGCCTTGTAGAGGGTGCCGTGTGCGGTGAGGGCGGAGTCGCCATCCGAGAGAGATCTGGCGAGTGCGAACCCGTAGAATTTTTCGTTGGAGATCCCGTGCTCGAGTATCGCAATCTCGAGGGGAAGCACCGTTCCCGCTTTTCGTCGTGACATGATCACAAGTATAGGAAGATAGATTCCTATTACGCAATAGCGCTCGGCAAACTGCGTTCCTATGAGCCGGTAGGTTAGTCGAATGACCTCCTCGGCCACGCCTCGAATGATTCACGCGAGAGCGCCGGGCAAGATCAACGTGTTTCTCAAAGTGGGCGCGCTGCTCGACGATGGCTACCACGACGTGGCCATTGCCTACCAGGCGGTGTCGCTCTACGAGGAGGTGCGCGCCTTCGAAGCGCCCGACTTCTCGGTCAGCCTTTCTGGCACCGTCGAGATGGCGCGCGTGCCAACTGACGCATCCAACATCGCAATCAAGGCTGCGCAGTTGCTCGCGCACCGCACCGGGTATCGCGGGGGAGTGCGCCTCGAGATCGAGAAGCACGTGCCCGTCACGGGCGGCATGGGCGGCGGCTCGGCGGATGCAGCGGCCACCTTGCTTGCCTGCGACGCCCTCTGGGGCACCGCCCTGCCGCGCGAAGAGATGCTTGGCCTCGCGGCGCAACTGGGTGCTGACGTTCCATTCGCATTCACCGGCGGGACCGCGATCGGCACTGGTCGTGGCGACCTACTGAGCCCCGCGCTGGCCAAAGGCACGTTTCAGTGGGTGCTCGCGCTCGCCGAATTCGGCCTCTCGACCCCGGCCGTCTACAGCGAGCTCGATAAGCACCGCGACCGTCACGCTCAAGACATCTTTCCGGCGCCGGTCGCACCATCGGTCGACGCCGACGTGCTGCAAGCGCTTCGTGCGGGTGACCCGCACATGCTCGCCGAGACGCTCTACAACGATCTGCAGGCACCGGCGCTGCAGCTCGAGCCCTCACTCGCTGCCACGCTCGAACTTGGCGAAAAGAACGGCGCGCTGGCCGGAGTCATCTCGGGCTCCGGGCCAACCGTCGCTTTTCTCGCCGCCGACCAAGACAGCGCGCTCGAACTCGAGCAGGCGCTGAGGGCGGCCAAGCTCAACGTGGTGCGGGCAACCGGCCCCGTGCACGGCGCTCGACTCGTCAACGACTAACTTCGTGCAATGTTCCCACGGTCGCCGAACGCCGAACTAGAGTTCGATTATGAGTGCACGTAGGCAGAACTGGCTCGCGTCAGTCGTCGGTCTTGTCGCCGCGATGGCGACCCTCGGGGCCGCAGAGGTGGTTGCGCTGTTTGTGGCTGCCGCATCCAGCCCGCTTGTCGCTGTTGGCTCGTTCGTGATCGACATTGTGCCTCCCTGGTTCAAAGACTTCGCGATTGCCCTCTTTGGCCTCAACGACAAGATCGCCCTACTCGTCGGCCTTGGCTTGCTTGTTACCGTGCTCGCCGCAGTGATCGGAGTGCTCGAACTTCGCCGACCGCCGGCAGGGACGATCGGGCTCGGCGTTGTCGGGGTCATCGCGATGATCTCGGCGCTCACGCGCGCGGAGTCCACTCTGCTCTGGGCGCTTCCGACGGTGGTTGGCGCGGCCGTCGGCGCGCTGGTGCTGAGGCTCGGCATTCGCCGACTGTCTTCGTGGATCGCCGCCGCACCACTCGCAGGCTCCATGCCGAGCCACGCTGCTGGGCTGAGCCGTCGTGGTTTCGTCGGCTTCGTCAGCGCAAGTGCCGCCGCCGCCCTCGTGGCCGGACTGGCCGCGCGCGCGGTGAACGCCGCATCCACCGTCGTTGACACGGTGCGGGAGGCAATTACGCTGCCGAAGCCCGCTGTCGCCGCGCCCGCCATTCCCAACGGCGCAGAGCTCGGCATCGATGGACTCGATCCGCTGTTCACGAGCAACGCCGCTTTCTACCGTATCGACACGGCGATCATCGTGCCGCTCGTGTCGGCCAGCGAGTGGAAGCTGCGCATCGTCGGCATGGTCGAGCACGAGCTCGAGATCACCTTCGATGAACTACTCGCGCTGCCGCTGATCGAGACGGATGTGACGCTCGCCTGCGTTTCGAATGAAGTTGGCGGGGGACTCATCGGCAACGCCCGCTGGATGGGGTACCCGATTCGCGACCTGCTCGCCCGCGCCAAGCCGACCGGCGGTGCCGACATGGTGCTGTCGCGAAGTGTCGATGGGTGGACGGCCAGTACCCCGCTCTCTGTGCTCGAAGACGAGAACCGTGACAGCATTCTCGCGGTGTCGATGAACGGCGAACCACTGCCGCAAGAGCACGGCTTTCCCGTGCGCATGGTGGTGCCCGGACTCTACGGCTACGTCTCGGCGACCAAGTGGGTGACAGAGCTGAAGCTCACGCGTTTTGCTGACGAGACCGCGTACTGGACCGACCGCGGGTGGTCGGCGAAAGGCCCGATCAAGCTGTCGTCACGCATCGACGTGCCGTCGTACACCGCGCTGGTTCCGCTGGCCCCGATCACCGTCGCCGGGGTGGCATGGGCGCAACACGTCGGCGTCGCCGCGGTCGACGTGCGCTTCGACAAAGGGGAGTGGCAGCCCGCGACACTCGCGACCGCGCTGAGCGACGACACCTGGGTGCAGTGGTCGCTACCGTGGACGCCGGCCGCCGAGAAGGTGTACCTCATCGAAGTGCGCGCTACCGATAAGAAGGGCACCGTGCAGAGCGAAGACCGCGTTCAGCCGCCGCCTAACGGGGCAGAGGGATGGCACGCAATCACGGTCGAAGCGCAAGCGTAACTGCGCCTCGCCTCGACAATGTGGACAGTGTTATCTTGTTCCATGAACAAGCTGAGTAGCGCTATCGTGTCTAATTCAGCAGTGCGTTCTGGTCGATCTGGCCTCTGGTGGGGGCTGCTCGGCGTCGCCGCCTTCTCATTCACCGTGCCGTTCACTCGGGTCGTCGTCGCGGGCGGAGCTATGTCTCCGCTGTTCGTCGGCTCCGGTCGCGCTGTCGTCGCTGCGATTTTGGCCGCGGGCGCGTTAGCCCTGGCAAGGCAGCCGTTTCCTACTCGACGCCAGTGGGCAAGGCTTGGGATTGTCGCCGGTGGGGTGGTGCTGGGCTTTCCGCTCCTGACTTCTTTCGCTCTCACGTCAGCACCGGCCATCCATAGCGCGGTCGTAATCGCGCTCCTGCCCGCCGCAACAGCGGTCATGTCGGTTCTGCGGACCCGGGAACGGCCATCGGCGGCGTTCTGGGTCGCGGCCGTGGTCGGAGCTCTTGCGGCGGTGACGTTCGCCCTGATCGAGGGTGGTGGACTCGCATCGCTCCACTGGGCCGACCTGCTGCTTTTCGGCGCCGTTATCGTCTGTGCGATTGGCTACGCGGAAGGCGGACTGCTGTCCCGCGAACTCGGAGCCTGGCAGACCATCTCTTGGGCACTGGTGCTCGCTTCACCAGTGATGATCGCGCTCGCGGCGATTGCGAGCGTCCAGCAGCCCCCGAGCGGGACGCTCACCGAGTGGACGGCGTTCGCCTACCTCGGGATAGTGAGCATGTTCCTCGGCTTCTTCGCCTGGTACCGCGGGCTCGCAATCGGCCCGATGGCCCAGGTCAGTCAGATCCAGCTCACACAGCCGGTTCTCACCATCGCCTGGGCCGCGCTCATCCTAGGGGAGCAGATCACCTGGGTAACGATAATCGGAGGCGTCGCCGTGATCGCCTGTGCGCTGCTGGCCGTCCGCGCCAGAGTCAAAGTGCGCCGGAGCTGAACGTTGGGCGCGCATCAGGGGTGCGTGAAGTTGGGTTGATCGAGTCACAGTTAGCCTTGGTAAGACATGGCTCACTTACTTGGCGCTGAAGCGCTCCACCTTGAATACCCCACCAAGGTCGTTTTCGACGCTCTCACCATCGGCCTCGATGAAGGCGATCGCATTGGCATCGTCGGTCGCAACGGCGACGGTAAGTCGAGCCTGCTCAAGATGCTCGCCGGGCGCCTCGAGCCGAACGCGGGCAGGGTGACCCGCCGCGGTGGAGTCACCCTCGGCGTTCTTGACCAGACGGATGAGCTGGCCGACGACCGCACGGTGCACCAAACCATCATCGGTGACATCGACGAGCACGTCTGGGCGGGTGACCCAAAGGTGCGCGACGTGATTGCCGGGCTCGCGAGCGACATCCCGTGGGAGGCTCGCGTCGGCGAACTTTCGGGAGGGCAGCGTCGCCGCGTCGCTCTCGCGGCCTTGCTCGTCGGCGACTACGACATCGTGTTTCTCGACGAACCGACCAACCACCTCGACGTCGAAGGCATCACCTGGCTTGCCGGCCACCTGAAAAGACGATGGTCAACCAACTCTGGCGCGCTCGTGGTTGTCACTCACGACCGGTGGTTTCTCGACGAGATTTGCACCGCGACGTGGGAGGTGCACGACCGCCTCGTCGAGCCGTTCGAGGGCGGGTATGCTGCCTACGTTCTGCAGCGGGTCGAGCGCGACGTGATGGCCGCCACGATGGAGGCCAAGCGCCAGAACCTGATGAAGAAAGAGCTCGCCTGGCTGCGCCGCGGAGCACCGGCCCGCACCGCGAAGCCCAAGTTTCGCATCGACGCGGCGAACGCCCTCATCGCTGACGAACCGCCGGTGCGCGACAGCGTTTCGCTCGCGAGCATGGCGATGCAGCGGCTGGGCAAAGACGTCGTCGACCTCGAAGACGTATCGGTCTCGTACGGCGATAAGCACGTTCTCAAAAACGTGACCTGGCGCATCGCACCCGGTGAGCGCACCGGCATTCTCGGGGTGAACGGTGCAGGCAAGTCGACTTTGTTGAGCCTCGTGGGTGGCTCACTCCACCCGACCACCGGGCGCGTCAAGCGCGGCAAGACGATCAAGGTCGCGACTTTGACGCAACAGCTTGCCGAACTCGAGGATGTCTGGAACGACCGCGTCAGCGCCGTCATAGCCCGCCACAAGAGCACCTTCATCTCTGGCGGCAAAGAGATGACGCCGACACAGTTGCTCGAACGGGTCGGATTCGCCTCCGCCCAGCTTTCGACGCCGGTCAAAGACCTCAGCGGCGGGCAGAAGCGGCGCCTGCAACTGCTGCTGATTCTGCTGAGCGAACCCAATGTGCTCATCCTCGACGAACCGACCAACGACCTCGACACCGACATGCTCGCCGCGATCGAAGACCTGCTCGACACGTTTCCGGGCACACTGCTCGTGGTGAGCCACGACCGGTACCTGCTCGAGCGCGTCACCGATCAGCAGTACGCGGTGCTCGGCGGGTCGCTGCGGCACCTGCCGCGCGGCGTCGATCAGTACCTCGAGCTGCGCGCCGCCGAGCGTGGAGTGAGTTCGTCGAAATCCGACACCGACAGGGTCTCGACAGGCTCGACGGGCTCAACCAGCTCGCTCTCGGGCGCGGATCTGCGCAACGCGCAAAAGGAGTTCGCGGCCGCGGAGCGCAAACTCGCCAAACTCACGGAACAGATCGCCGATGTGCACGCGCGCATGGCAGTGCATGACCAAGCGGACTACAGCGCCCTGGGCGCCCTATCCATCGAGATCACCGAGCTGCAGAAGCAGCTAGACACGGTTGAGACTCGCTGGTTGGAGCTGCAGGAGTTGCTGGGATAGTACTGCGAAATGCAGAATGGCCCGGCAGACGCAGCGCGTCTACCGGGCCATTCTGCATGGTGACTAGACGGTTGCGCGGCG
>JANONY010000206.1:0-2969 GCA_031421055.1 Actinomycetes bacterium
CTCGAGCACCTCGGCGTGGTTCAGGGGAGTCGGCGAGATTCCGGCAGCGAGGTTGGTGATGAGCGAGACGCCCAGAATCTCCATTCCGGCCTGACGCGCGGCAATCGCCTCGAGCGAGGTCGACATGCCAACGATGTGCCCACCGATCGCTTTCGCCATCTGCACCTCGGCCGGCGTCTCGTAGTGCGGACCTCGAAACTGCACGTACACGCCCTCGTCGAGCTCTGGCGCGACCGTTCTGGCCAGCTCGCGCAGTCGCGCCGAGTACAGGTTGGTTAGGTCGATGAAGGTCGCCCCTTCGAGCGGCGAGTCTGCCGTCAGATTGATGTGGTCGCTGATCAACACGGGAGTGCCAGGCGTCCACGATTCGCGGATGCCGCCCGCCCCGTTCGTGAGAATCATCGTCGTCGCCCCCGTGGCCGCCGCCGTTCGCACCGAGTGCACGACCCGCCGCACGCCGTGCTGCTCGTAGTAGTGCGTGCGCGCACCGATGACGAGGGCTCGCTTGCCGCTGGGCAAGAGCACCGATCGAATGGTGCCAGGGTGCCCGACGAGGGCGGGCTTCGAAAAGCCGGGAATCTCATCCGCCGCAAGCGTGTGCGTAGTCTCGCCGATGAGGTCTGCTGCCTTGGCCCAGCCGCTGCCGAGCGTGAGCGCGATGTCGTGCGTCGCGACGCCCGTTCGCTGCGCAATTTCGGCGGCCGCGATGGCGGCTACCTCGAATGGATCTGAGCGGGGGTCGTCGAGCGGATTGGCCATCCGTCTACTCTAGGCGCGCGCCCCTAGGTGGACTCAAGCAGCTTTTTTAGTTCGCTCAGCACGCTCGTCCAATTCGCCTCGGCCCGGCGCGCGGCGTCTTCGCTCTCGTTGTTGTCTTGCGTCACTTCGACGGTGGTTGTCTCGCCGTGTTCATCGAGCATCCAGGTGATGGTGTGGTAATTCTCCGGAATATCCTGTTTGCCACCGAGCGGGCTGAAGTAGGTCGAACGAAAGAGTCGTGGTGCGGTCAGGTCGAGAATCGTGCCGTGGTCTGTGTAGGGTTCGCCTTCCCACTCGCCCGCGTAGCTGATTGACGAACCAACCTTCCACTCGCTCGTGACATCGCTGCCAAACAGGTACTGCTTGATCTTCGCCGGGTCGGTGAGCGCACTCCAGACCGCTGTGGCGCGGGCGTTAACGGTGGTTGTCGCTGTTGCTAGGTGTTCGCCGGTCATGTCATCCCTTCCGTAGTCAGGCCTTCCATAGTCAGGTTTACGCGGCATCCGCGCTCTCGTCCAGCCTTCCCGTTGCTTTTTTGAGCACCCAGAACTAGGCAAGAATGAGGCAATGGCTTACGAATTTGATCGCAAACAGCGCATCGTCGCGATTGGCGGCGGCCCAGGTGGCTACGAGGCCGCGCTCGCCGGAGCGCAACTTGGCGCGTCGGTGACGCTCATCGAGCGCACCGGCGTCGGGGGCGCTGCGGTACTCACTGACGTTGTGCCGTCGAAGACGCTCATCGCCACGGCGGAGGCGACCAATGCGATCGGCGAGGCGACCGAGCTCGGGGTGCAGTTCTTCTCGCGGTCCGACAGCGGTAGGCCGGTGCGCCCAGAGGTCACGGTCAACCTCGCCGCGGTCAACGCGCGACTGCTGAGGCTCGCGCGCCAGCAATCCGAAGACATGAAGTCGCAGCTGATCAAGGCCGGCGTGCGCATCATCGTCGGCGAGGGGCGCCTCGACGGCCCGAATCGCGTGATCGTGTCGACCGGCTCGGCACAGAGCGGCACCGACTTCGACGAGGTTGCCGCCGATACGGTTGTCGTCTCGACCGGCGCCGCACCTCGCCTTCTGCCTTCCGCGATGCCCGATGGCAAGCGCATCTTCACCTGGACCCAGCTCTACACGATCGACACGGTTCCATCTCATTTGATCGTTGTCGGATCCGGTGTCACCGGTGCAGAGTTCGCCTCCGCCTACACGGCGCTCGGCTCAAAAGTCACACTCATCTCATCGCGCGATCAGGTGTTGCCCGGCGAAGACGCCGACGCGGCGGCCGTCATTGAAGACGTCTTCACTCGCAACGGCATGACGGTGCTCTCCAAGAGCAGGGCCGCCTCGATCTCGGCGACCGAGACCGGCGTGGTCGCCACCCTGACTGACGGACGCGTCATTGAAGGAAGTCACTGCCTGATGGCGGTCGGGTCGATCCCCAACACCGCGGGCATCGGGCTGGAAGAGGCGGGGGTTCAGCTCACCGAGTCGGGGCATATCCGAGTCAATCGCGTCGCCCGCACCTCTGTTCCGTCGATCTACGCGGCGGGCGACTGCAGTGACTTTCTGCCGCTCGCGTCAGTCGCTTCGATGCAGGGGCGCACGGCGGTTTTTCACGCGATGGGCGATGCGGTGTTCCCGACCGAGCTGCGCAACGTCACATCCACCATCTTCACGCAACCCGAAATTGCGACGGTCGGATGGTCACAGAAGCAGATCGAAGACGGCCTTGCCGACGGCGAGATCTACAAGCTGCCGCTCGCCTCGAACCCTCGCGCCAAGATGATGGGCATCAAGGACGGATTCGTCAAGCTCTTCGCTCGCACCGGCTCTGGCACGGTCATCGGCGGCGTCATCGTCGCGCCGCACGCGTCAGAGCTGATCGCGACGATCACGCTCGCGGTCGAGCACCGGCTGACCGTCGACCAGCTGGCTCGTGCATTCAGCGTCTACCCTTCGTTGACCGGCAGCATCACCGATGCCGCGCGGGCGATGCACATCGTGAAGTAGAGCGCCCCGGCGTGCGCCGCGCCGTCGTGCGCCGCGCCGCTTCCGGCCGTGCGCCGCGCCGCTTCCGGCCGTGCGCCCCGCAGTTGGCAATGCGACGGCTGTAGCCTACGCGCGGCCAACTGCGAGGCGCAGTGACCTCTCGCGCACAGCCCGAGTGTGTCCACCAACGTGATCGAGCGCCCCCGCACCTGCCGCCGGGCAGCAAA
>JANONY010000207.1:0-2008 GCA_031421055.1 Actinomycetes bacterium
CGCTTGTTGTGTCGTGGCAGCGACGGGCGTGTAGACGGTTTGGGTGAGGTCGGCGATGGCCCCGTTGGGCGCCGTCGCGGTCACCGAAATCGTGAACAAAATGTTCGGGTCAACGCTGGGCGCAGCCGGCTCCGGCGTGGCGCTCGCTGCGGCGCTGCCTTCGTCGGTTGGTGTCGGCGTCACGCCGCCAGGGAAGGCGCCAGAACAGCCCGCGATTGCGAGCGTCGTTAGCAGCGCGAGGCTTGTCGCGAGAGACCGGTGAGTGTTCCGCATGGCTTGAAGCTAGCAGCGCGCGGCTCCGATTGCGCATGCTCGTGCGGTTAAACTTGAGACATGCCTGAGCGCACGAAACACGAGGTTCGCCGCTGGCGGCGCTATCTCGCAGCCGAGAGGGCAGAAGCAGCTGTCTACCGTGACCTCGCGAGCCGCCGCAGCGGCGACGAGCGCGAGATTCTGCTCGAGATCGCCGAGGCTGAAGCACGACATGAACAGCACTGGATCGACCTGCTCGGCGCCGACGTCGGCAAACCACTTCGAGCGGATCTGCGCACCCGCGCCCTCGGCTGGCTCGCCCGCCGCTTCGGCTCGGTCTTCATTCTCGCCCTGGCCCAACGCGCCGAATCCCGATCGCCGTATGAGGATGATGCGGACGCCACCCAGGCCATGGCTGCCGACGAGCGGGTGCACGAGGAGGTCGTGCGGGCACTCGCCGAGCGTGGTCGCCAGCGCCTCAGCGGCACCTTTCGGGCGGCGGTCTTCGGCGCCAACGACGGTCTCGTGAGCAACCTCGCGCTCGTGCTCGGCATCGGTGCGACGGGGGTATCGCCGACGATTGTGCTCGCCACCGGGCTTGCAGGGCTGCTGGCTGGAGCCCTGTCAATGGCGGCCGGGGAGTATGTGTCGGTGCGCTCGCAGCTGGAGTTGCTTGCGGCATCCACCCCGAATCCGGCGACGCATTCAGCGCTGGCTCACCTCGACGTTGACGCCAACGAGTTGTCGCTCGTCTACCGTGCTCGCGGCATGAGCGCCGCCGAGGCCGCGGCACACGCGAATGAGGTGCTCGCTGACCTCAACGTCGACCGCACCGAGGCAGTCAGGCAGCACGAAGAACTCGGCTCAGCCCGCGGTGCCGCCGTCTCGAGCTTCGCCTTTTTCGCATCTGGCGCGATCATCCCGGTGCTGCCGTATCTGTTCGGTGCGACCGGACTCACCGCGATCATCATCGCCGCCGCGCTCGTCGGTGTTGCGCTGCTCATCACCGGCGCGGTTGTCGGGCTTCTCTCTGGCGCGCCGCCCGTGCTGCGGGCGCTGCGTCAGCTGGCGATCGGGTACGGCGCGGCCGCGGCGACGTACCTGCTCGGGTGGGTGTTCGGCGCGGCGGTTCGGTAGAACTCAGGCCGATCCGCGCGGTATGACCCATTGGTGCCGAAAGCCGGGGGTGACGGTCGCGACGTGCTCGAAGTCCCCGTCGTAGTGAAGCACTACCGCGTCGTTGCGGAGTGCGTACGCGGCAATGAGGGTGTCAATCGCTCCGACGCTGCGCAGCAAACCTCCGTTCCATAGTCTGTTCTGAATGTCTAAGACCTCAGAGTTGGTTGGACTCTGTTCACACTGCGGGAACGCGGCAAGATGACTCATCACCCGGGTGTGGTCCTGCCCGCTACGGGCACTGAACCCAACCTCGGCGGCCACCGGTGGGCAAGTCATGATCGCCGATGGGCTGTAGGCATTGACGATTGCGGTGAGGGCTACCCGAATCTGCGGCGTGGTAGCCAGCCGCGCCCACACGCTGTTGTCGACGATGAATTGCTGAGGAGGTGAGGTGCTACCTGCCATGGGTGGTCGTTTCGGCGTGCTCATCGAGCGCCAGCTCGGCGATCGCCTCGATTGCGTCCAGCTGGCGCCGACGCATGACGACGTCGCGAAGCGCGAGGTTGATCGCCTCGCGGTTGGTTTTCACCCCAAAGGTGGCCTTCGCCTGCTGGAGCATCTCTGAATCGATGTCAAC
>JANONY010000208.1:0-2744 GCA_031421055.1 Actinomycetes bacterium
GAAGTCCGCGTTCTCTAACGACAGCGGTTCGGCGAACGGGTCGAGCCATCCTCGAGCACCGTCGCCGACGTTGGGATGCCAGTCCCCACTCCTGATCTCGTCAGCATTCGTGCGGATGCCGGTAATTATGTTCCGAATCGTGGCCCGAGCGGCAGGCGGCGCAGGGTCTAGGCCGAAGTCGATGGCTGCGTGAGAAGTCACGAACAGATCAACCGCTAGCGTTGTGATCATGCTCGCTGTCGTCATCGGAGTCACCAGCGCTCTGGTCTTCGGCGCCGCAGACTTTCTCGGGGGACTCGCCGCCAAGCGCATCCCCGCTATTCGCGTCACCGCCATCGTCTCGGCTACCGGGCTCGCGGTGATGCTTGTGTTGTTGCCCTTTGTCGGCGGCGAGTTCTCACCCTCCGCCGTCGCGCTTGGCGCCCTGTCTGGCGTGGCCGGCGCCATTGCGATCGTGCTGCTCTATGCGAGTCTCGCGATCGGGCCCATGAGCATCCTCTCGCCCCTCACCGCCATCGTCTCAGCCATCGTGCCGCTGACCGCCGGACTGATTCGCGGCGAGCAGCTTGGCTCCCTCGGCATCGTTGCCATCGCCATCGCGCTCGTGGCCATCGTGCTAGTCGGGTTCGTGCCAGAGAAGCACGCCGTGCGACCGTCGCTGCGCGGGGTGCTCATGGCGATTGGATCAGGGGCAATGATCGGGGCGTTTCTGATCATTATCGATCTGACGCCATCCGATTCTGGGCTGGTGCCTCTCGTCGCTAATCGCGCCGTTGCCACCATCATCATGTTCTCCGTTGTGGCCGTGGTCGCCATCGCCCGTCGACCCGCGGCTGGCAGCTGGGCGGCTGGGCTTCGCCTCGCGATCGCATGCGGCGTCGTCGATGCGATCGCCAACGTCGGCCTGCTCGTTGGCCTTCGCATCGGCGAGCTCTCGATCGTTTCGGTGCTCACCGCGCTGTACCCAGCCGGCACCATCATTCTCGCCGCCATCGTGCTCAAAGAGCGCATCGCGATCGTGCAGTACGTCGGGCTCGCGCTGGCAATCGCGGCGGCGGCGATGCTTGCGCTGAGTTAAGGCCCACGATTCGCCCGCTCACGCGAAAAGCGCCCACCCGCACGAACGGACGAGCGCCTTTCGGTGCGAATTACAGCGCGGCGAGCGTGTCGAGCAGGGCATCGCCCGGCACAACGTTGTCGATCTTTGCGTCGATGTCGGCGCGGCCGAGCAGCTCGTCCATCTTGCGACGACGGTTCTTCGGAATCAGAGTGACAACAGTGCCCTCCTTGCCAGCGCGGCCGGTGCGGCCGGAGCGGTGCAGGTACGTCTTGTACTCCTCAGGAGCATCGGCCTGGATGACGAGACTGATGTCATCGACGTGGATGCCGCGAGCCGCGACGTCTGTCGCCACGAGCACGTTGACCCGGCCGCTGGTGAGCAGCTGCAGGTTGCGCGTGCGGCGTGATTGGTTCAGGTCTCCGTGCAGACTGGTCGCGGGAATCCCGGCATCCTCAAGGAAGTCCGACATCTCTTCTGCAAACGCTCGCGTGCGCGTGAAGATGAGGGTCTTGCCTGCGCCAGCGGAGAGCTGTTCGATGATGGCGCGCTTATCACGCTGTTCGATGAGCAGCACACGGTGGTCGATCGTCGACGAGGCCTGGTCTTCGCCAGCAACCTCGTGCACGGCTGGCTCGACGAGGAACTCGTTGACGAGGGTTGCGACTCCCTTGTCGAGAGTCGCAGAGAACAGCAGCTTCTGGCCGCCCTGCTTCGTCTCGCGCATAATGCGCTGCACCGGCTCGAGGAAGCCGAGGTCGCACATGTGGTCAGCCTCATCGAGCACCGTCACGAAGACGTTGCTCAGGTCGAGGCGGCCCTGTTCGACGAGGTCTTCGATGCGGCCAGGGGTAGCGATGACGATGTCAACGCCACGCTGCAGAGCGGAGACCTGCTTGAACTGAGGAACGCCACCGACGATGGTCGTGGTGAACAAGCCAACCGAACGTGCGATGGGCTGCACGGTGCGGTCGATCTGCATGGCGAGCTCGCGAGTTGGCGCGAGGATGAGGGCGCGCGGCTTGCGGCCGACCTGGCGGTTCTTGCCACCCTCGTTCTCCATCAGGCGCTCAACCAGCGGCGCTCCGAAGGCGATCGTCTTGCCGGATCCGGTCTTGCCGCGGCCGAGAACATCCTTGCCCTTGAGTACGTCAGGAATCGTCGCTGCCTGGATCGGGAACGGCGACTCTGCACCCATAGCAACGAGCTGGCGGGTCATGTTCTCGCCGATGCCGAGGTCTTTCCAGGTGACGCCCTCGGCGTCGCCAGCGGTGATGACCTTCGCCTCGAGGCGCTCGAGCACGACGTCGTCGACCGGGCCGTTGGTGGCGCGGGCCGTGTAGAAGTCGCTCTCGCGCTTTGCGGGGCGGTGATCATTGTCGAAGTCGCGACGGGGTGCGCGATCGTCGTACGAACGCGCGGGGCGGTCGGTGTAGGTGCGGGCAGGGCGCTCGTCGTTGCGGTACGTCGGGCGCTGCGGGCGCTCGTTGTACGCGGGGCGCTCAGTGCTGCGGGCAGGACGCTCGTTGTACGCGGGACGCTCGGTACGAGCGGGGCGGTCGTCGTAGCTGCGCGCCGGGCGGTCATTGTTGTGTGCGGGGCGCTCCGTGCGCGCCGGGCGCTCGTCATACGAACGCGCCGGGCGATCGTTGTTGTATGCGGGGCGCTCCGTGCGAGCCGGGCGGTC
>JANONY010000209.1:0-13969 GCA_031421055.1 Actinomycetes bacterium
CAGTCGACGCACCGCCGGAGTGATCAGCGGCGGAGTGATCAGCGCCGGGGTGATCAGCGCCGGCGGCTGCCACTGACTCGCCATGGGTGCAGAAGCGACGGCGAGCGACACTGAGTCGATGACCGGCGCGGCGGGCGTGTCTGCGGCCAGGTCCGCTTCCGGCACGTCGGGAGCAACATACGGCGCCCAGCGCGGACCGGATGCCTCGGCTGGCGTCTCGAACACGACGCGGTCGATGGCGGGCCGAATACCACCGACGCCGCCAATCGGAACCCGAGAGCCGAACCCGAGCACGCTCGCCCAGATCGGCAGAGAAAAGAACCCAAGCACCGTCATGCCTGTACCCAGACTAAAACGACGATTGATCGTGTTGATGGCTGTCACAAGAAAGACGATTCCGATTACTTGCACGACGGGCACCGCCAGGAAGAGCACGGTCGCCGGGTTGACCTCGCCGAGACGCAAGAGAGTGACGATGTTGACCACCGGAACCCATGCCGAAGCGCTCGCATCGCCAAGTTTCGCAAACAACTTCGCGAGCGCCATCGCGGTCCAGACGTAGAGCACGACGAAGAGGCCGCCGGCGACGAGAACGACACCGATGAGGCTTTCCTGGCTGCCGCTACCGAACATGGTTCGCATCCATTTCTTGAATAATTTTCATTCCAACTCTAGCTTTTCGATCTCGTCGGCGGGAGCGAGACATACTGAGTAAACGATCGCAACGAGACCGCGGATCGAAAACGTTGCCAGCGGCTCATGCCTGAGGCGAGGCTGCGACGCTCCGCCTCCACGATCGCCCAGAACGCCTCGGCCGTTCGCTGGTCTGGCTCGATGGCGTCAAATACCACCTCGTCGGCAATTGTGGCGAGGTGCAGAGCTCGCGGGGTACCGTACATCGTCGCGACTTCGGTGCGCGTCTCACTCACCGGCATCGGCTTGCCATGGTCAAGCGCCGCGTCGATGTACTCGTCCCACCCCCCGACGATGCGAGCCTCAATTCCGGGCGCGCGCGCCCGATCGCGGCGACGACGCGCCTTTGCGATGAGGATCGTGAGGAAAGGCGCGAGCACCACGAGCGCCCCGAGCAGGGCAACCCCGAGCACCGTGAGGCCGTCAGCGAGCCAAGTAAGGTCGAGCCCGTCGTCATTGGGAATCTGCTCTGTCTGGTCGCCGCCCGCCGGGTTCGCTTGCGGTGGCTGCTGCTCGGTCGCTGTCTCTGGAAAAACATCGGTGAGGTTCTGTGGGTCTTGCTGCTGATCGTTGAGCGGCGAGACTGCGTTGTCGTGCTGGGGTGTGACGTCGACGGTCGCCCACCGGCCGTCCGCGCCTTGCACCTCAACCCACGCCGTGAGGTCGGACCCGCGGCATGACCCCGAGTTGCACACCGCAGCCCCGTCGGCGCTCGCGGGGTCGAGAGTGAAACCAAGCACGACGCGAGACGGAAAGCCGAGGTGCTGCGCCAGGAGGGCGATAGCCACCCCGAACTGCTCATCGTCGCCAACGGCTGCAACAAGGTCGGCGTCGGCGCGCGACGTAGTGTCGTTTTGCTTGATGATGAGCGCGGCAAACATGGCATCGATGCGATCGATCGAGTGCCCTGACAAGCTCGGCTCGAACGTGTATCCGGCGCCAAGGTCCGTCATCCACCGTGCATCGGTTCCGGTTGGCTCGACGAGCGCGTGAGAGAGGTACCCTCGCGCACGAAGTCGCTCGACCAGATCGGCGAGCGCGGTCGCGTCGGTGCCAAGCGCTTGGCTTCGCACCCACGCGATCAGGTTCTCTGGAATCAACTCCTCGTCAATCAGGCCGTCTGGCGCCGTTGGCCTATCGAGCGAGTTGAGCGAGACCTCGTCAGCGGGCACACCGTTGACCGTGTAGGCGTCACCGTCGGCCAGCAGTGCCAGTTGCACCCCCGCCGAGGTCGGCTGGTTGTAGAAGAAGCCGTCTGCGAGGTCGTCCGCGCGGTCGCCAGCAAACTCGACGGATGTGAGCGCGCCGACCGTGGGAACCCACACCCCGGCGTACCCTCCGACCACAATCTCGGCGGACTGCGCCGCGCCCTCACCGGCCGGGTGCAGCCGCGAGGGAATGCGTGCAAAAGCTGTCGAGCGCGAGCCCTCGGTGCCGCGCGGATCAACCACGCGGTACACGGCTCCGTCGTAGTAGCTCAGCACGGCAAGCCGCAGTCGCGCGATGGCCGCCGTATCACCCGTGACTGCGAACAGCTCGCTGTCATAGCTGTCGCCGTCGAAGTACCCGCGATACTGCGTGAGCGGACTGACGACGTCGTTGAGATTGATCTCTGGCGCGACAACAGAACGCAGCACGCGTCGATCGTTGTTGTCGATCTGCGGCACGAACGCCCCGGCCACTGCTACGGCCACGAGCACCATGACCAGCGCGAGAGCGCCGCGGCGCACGGCGCCCCAACGGCTGCCAGGCAACTGACGAATAACGGCAGCGGCGCCAAGCCGCAGCGCTCCATGGCGCGCCTGTTGCGCCCTCCACCCGAGGAAGCCAAGTGCGAGCATCAGCGCAGACAGCCCAAGCAGAAACTCGCGCGTCTCGATGGCGAACCAGAGCAGAGTCGGCTCCGCCCGCACGACATCAGACCCGAAAGCCAAGCCGAACAGCGCAGGAAGCAAAAGCAGCGGTACTGCGATCACGTAGAGCGTCCTAGCCCTCCAGCACAGCGAGAAGGCCACGAGCGCCGTGAAGAAGAACAGCGCGAACGCCGGCACGAGTAGCGCTTGGTACGTGCCAACGGGAATGCTGACGGTCACCAGCTGTTTCCAGCCGAACACCGTGGAAGCCATGAACTGCAGCCAACTGCTGGGCAGGGTTGCCGGGCTGGCGAGCGCCCCCGGAATCGCGACTGGAACACCAAGCGCCACATATGCCGCGATTCCCGCAAGCGTCGTGGCGAACCACGACCACCTGCGGATGAGAGAAAGAAGTGCGATGAGAGCTGCGGCTACCACGCTGATCGCCACGAGTACGACAAAGCTCAACGACTCGTAGATCGGCCACGCTGCGACTGTCCCAATGCCGATGAGCGCGAGCACGAAGATGCCATTGATGACGAGGAACAGCGGCTGGCGCGACGCCGGCGCGACGGGGGTACTCATGCGGTCGCCCTCGCCATGAGTCCCTTGAAGTCATCGAGAATCGCCACGGTCATGACCTTGAGCCCGGAGAAGTCGCGAAAGCTCGGCGGCGCCCCGAGATCGCAGAGCACTGCAACGACAGCGACGTTGGCCGGAAACTTCGCCGCCATGGCCTGCAGCCGACGAGGCGTCATCGCCGCGCCGCATACGACGAACGCGATCGACATGTCTGAAACCACTTGGCTTGCCAACGAGCACACCTGCTCGACTTGCATGACGCTGGAGTGCGACTGGATGCCGCTGAGGTCATCGAGCATCTGGCGTGACGACCTGACATTGAGGCTGCGAATCGAGCGCACAACTTTCTTGACGAAATCCGGAATCCGCTCGCTCGCCATCATGGCGATGTCGCGGCTGTCGCGAAGCGCGCGCACTCCAAGCGAACCGGCAACGCTCACGGCCAGCTCGAACTCGTCGGGGCTCGAATACTCCGCCTCGTCGAGACTGAGCACGATCGCGAGCCGAGAGCGACGGGTCTCCTCGAATTGACGCACCATGAGGGTGCCGGTCTTGGCCGTCGACTTCCAGTGGATGTTGCGGCGCGCATCCCCGAGTTGGTATTCACGGATCGCGTGGAACGAGATATCAGAGTCGACGACTTCGGTCGAGGCGTTGCCCTCGAGGTCTCGAATGAAGCCCGCACTCGTGCTCGGAATACCAACCGTGACCGGGTGGACATAGAGCTCGTTGACTTCGGCCCAGTGGTGTTCGCGCTTGAGCAGGCCGAGCGGGTCAGAGCGAACTGAGGTCACCGGGCCGACGCGCACGACGCCGCGGCGCAGAGCAGCGATCGAAACGGTTTCGACGTGGCTGTGACCGGCGCGCAGCAGCGGAACCCGAACAGCCGTGAGTCCCGCTCCAGTCGGAATGTCGACGCGACCGGGCAGCGCGAGGCGCTTTGACGTGTTCGTGATTGTCACCGCACCGCCGACTTCACTACCCGCGACGACCCGCTCGTGGGTCAAACGCAAGTCGACGTCATACGAGTGCGAGCCAGCCAAGAAAGGCACCGCGAGTATCAGCAGCACAAGAGCGATGGATGAGGCCACAATCAACTCGACCCAGCCAAGCCTGACTGCCACGGGCAACAATGCCGCGAGCACGAGTGTTAGCCATCCAGCTGGAGTGATGGTGCCGACAACCCAGTTGACGATCGACATCGCACGTGCCCGAAGGATGCGCGCCGCGCGAATTCCCCAGACCACGGCGAGCACGACGTTGTCTCCGCCGCCGGTGGTGTACCTGGTGTGGGTCGAGGTGGAGGGCGCGGTGCCTGTCGAGGTGGCCGACCGGGTGACCCGAGAATCGGTGTCGAGGCTCACCCTGCCTCGTTCCTTGCCGGCGGAATTGTGTCGAACAGCACTTGCCCGACGACGGCCGAGGCGGTAACTCCGTCGAACTCTGCCTCTGGGTCGAGCACGAGCCGATGTGAAAGCACGACGTCGGCGAGAGCTTTGACGTCATCCGGAGTCACGTACGTTCGCCCGTGAGCGATCGCCCAGGTCTTCGCCGCCTTGACCAGCGACCGCGCTCCACGAACGCTCGCGCCCATGCGCACCTGGCTCGCGGTACGCGTGCCCTCGACGATTCGTGCAACGTAGTCTGCGAGCAACGGGTTCAGGTAGACCGCCCTTGCAAGGTCGGCCATGGTCACAATCACCTGAGGGGTGATCGCTGGGCTCAGCACTGTGCGAACCTCGGCCGTTCCCTCGAGAATGCGAATCGTCGATGCTCGGTCTGGGTAGCCGAGCGAGCTCTTGAGCATGAAGCGGTCGAGTTGCGCCTCGGGCAGGCGATAGGTGCCCGCCTGTTCGATTGGGTTTTGCGTTGCGATCACCAGGAAGGGCACGGGCACCTTGCGGGTGATGCCGTCGATAGTGACTTGCCCCTCCTCCATCACCTCGAGCAACGCCGACTGCGTTTTCGCCGAGGCACGATTGATCTCGTCAGCGAGCACGACATTGGAGAAGATCGGCCCGGCGTGAAACTCCCAATCGCCCTTTTTCTGGTCGTAGACCGAGATGCCGGTGATGTCGCCTGGCAGCATGTCCGGGGTGAACTGGATGCGGTTGCTGACACCCTCGACGGTCTCCGAGATGGCGCGAGCCAGTGACGTCTTGCCCGTGCCAGGGAAGTCTTCGAGCAGCACGTGCCCTTCACTGATCATCGCGGTGAACATCAGTTCGATGACGTGATGCTTTCCGAGCACGGCTTGTTCGACGTTGGCGACAAGCTTGGCGAAGGTCTCGGCGAACCAGTCGGCCTGTTCCTGTGTTGTCGTCACGAGTTGCTCAATTCTTCCTGTGGAGTCTCAGCTGCAAACGACGGGATCGCTGCCGCCGACGTTGACGGTTTCGGTATAGGTGTATGTCGCGCCGGTGGTTGACGCCGTGAACGTAAGGCTCACGGTATAGCGCGTGATCTGCAACGCTCCCGCCGGCACGACTTGACCAACGCCGACGACGGTGACCTCGGGGCCAGGGCCGTCGTCGTAGTCGAACTCGGTGACGCTCACGCTAGGCGCCGACGGTCCGAACAAGCCGGAGACACCCGGGGTGAGAATCTCGCCGACGGTACAGACGGGATTGGATACTGTGCCAATGTCAAATTGGTAAACCCGATCGAGGTCGATGGGATCAACGCTCGATTCCGGTCCGCAGTAGTTGTCGTCGAACCCGATCAGACAGTGACGCACGGTGATGCCTGGCTCTTGGCCATAGAGCGTCGCCGCCCCAGACGCATAGTTGCTGTACCTCGCCTCGAAGTCGGCCGGGGCGACGCCGCTCGGCGTGATGATGAAGTTGCCGTTGCCGCTGCCATCACTCACCTCGTAGGTGTAGCCGACTGGTGCGACTGGAACGTTCCACGGCACCCCTGACACAATCTCAGAAACCCCGACCCCGAAGCCGTTGGAGACGCAGACAACCACGTTGTAGACCGTGTTGGCGTCGAGCCCACTGATCGTCGTCGAAGCGGATTGCACGCCCGGACCCGACAGCACTAGTGCGCCGGAGGAGTCAGCATCGCAGTTCGCCGCAGCGCCCGAGGCCTGGTATGCGATGTACACAACGTCGAGTGCGAGCGCGCTGAAGTTGTTGTCGATGCTGAGCCCAGAGACCAGCAGTTCGTCGTCATTGACGGTGGCAACGCTTAAGCCAGCTCCAACTATCGGGTTGCCTGCGACCTCGACGGTGCCGACGGTATTGCCTGCGGTCGGGCCGGCGCCGCTCGGAATGTCAAATTGACTGATCGGCGTGACCGTGACGCTCTGGGTGCCGACGGGGCGTTTCACATCAACGATCGTTGTGGCTCCCGTGCGAACAACCGAACCAGACGCGCCGGTCACACTGAACGCGTCAGCGGTCGGGTCTGTGCTGTCGATTGTTACCCTCACCCAACCATCCGTTGCCGTGGTCGTGCTCTTGTAGATCGTCTCGCGTGTGACGTTGTCAACGACGGGCGGGAGGTAGGCCCACGCGAGACGCGTCGCTGCGGTCTTTGATTCGCCTACCGAGTTGATCGATCGTGCTAGATAACTGACCTTGTCGCCGTTCTGAACTCCCGTGATGTCGGCGCACACTCCCTGCGCAGAGCACTCTGACACGATCGTTGCGCCGTTGTAGATGGCGAACCCGGTCAGCGGAGGGTATGCGGCGGTAGCCGGGCCGGGCGAAACCGAGAGACGTACAAGCCCGTCGCCATAGCCGGTCTGGATGAGCGAGCTCGGCGCTTTCGGAAAACCGGCGAGATCGAGCAGCACCGACCCGCTGCGGTCGTCTGGGCTCAGTCGACCCTGAGCGTCTTGCACAACGAACGCCACCGTGCACTTTCCGCCGGGAGCATCAGCATCCCATGAGGCGCGCACCCTCGACACATCGGCGACCTCCATCGTGACTCCCGTGCAGCTCGGGGTTGGGCCAACCGAGACGAGCACGAGTGGTGTGCCAGGCACCGGGTTTACCTCTCCGGGTACCCCGATGACGTCGATGAGGCAGCTGGTCGCGTTGTTGGCCTGGGTGCACCCCTCCGAGACAACGGTTCCACCCTTTGGCAGCAGGTTCGGTGCTGGGCCGACCGTGAGCGACAGGGCAGCGGAGGCGACCGCCGGGTGGCTACTCAAACCGACTTTCACCGTGTTCTGACGACCAGGGCTCGCCGTGTCGATTGCGCGAATTGTCACGACAGATCCAAGCTGGGTTACGACGAATTGGTCTTGCGTGTAGGTGACCGCGAACTCGAGGCTTTCGTCGTCTTCCTTGCCAGCCCAGTCGACCATCGTGCGCAAATCGTACGTGATCGGGTCCGCCGCCGGGCTGTGCGTCAACGCAGCCGGACGCAGGGTCGGCAACGGTATCTCCGAAATCACCGTGATCGGCACGAGCAACATCGTGTACTCGCTCTGCCCTGACAACCGCGCGCCGACGGCGCAGTAGTCCAGCCAGGGTTCGCCCTCCCCCGCCTCGTACCGAACGGTTGTGCCGCTCGTCACCTCACAACGCGCTTCTGGTCGCGCACCGGCCGTCTCTACTTGGTCGGCGTCGAGCACAAGACTCTCTCCGGGAGGCACAGCCGCGAGCTCAGCGAGATCGAACGTGACGCTCGAGTTCTCGTTCACCACTTGCGCGGCGATGTCAGAGCGCATGGCGAGAACGAGCTCGTCGTTGCCAGGCACACGCAAGAAGCCGAACGTCGACACCTCTTCTCCAGCGACATTGACTCCGGTGAGCTTGAATGGCACGAGCTGAGACGAGTCGGGCAACGGCCCGGCAATCCGCCAACCGCTGACGCTGTAGCCGGGGTGCTCGCCCCACAAGCTGAGCTTGAGGCTCTCGATGTCGCCGGAGTGCCACGACACTTTGCCAGAGACCACATCGACCCCCGAGGCGAAGAGAGCGCGCTGCTCGACGGTCAGGTACGTGTCACGCACCTGCGGGCGATCGGGGATGGATTCCCGAACCACCTTCATCACAATGAGACCGGTGTTGGTGTCGCCGGTCGAGTTCGACACCGTGTAGTAGTAGGTGTACGTGCCGAGCACGGTTCCGGCCGTGAGGGTCGTCACCCCCTCATCGTCTAGGCGGATGAGTGCGGCTAGGTCGTCGTATTCTTGCGTTGCCGCTGGGGCGTCGGGCACCACATCCGTCACAGTGAGGGTCTTGCCCGCGGGATCGAGGTCGTTGGCGGCAGGCCGGATCGTCACTCGATTATTGGCACCGAGCTGCACCTCGACGTAGTCGCTATAGGTGATCGGGCTGGGATCTGACGCTTGGTCGAGCACACCGATGCGAACGATTGCGCTTCCCATTTCGCCGAACTCATCGCGAACTCGGTAGTCGAACTCGACCGGGCCAGAGAAGCCGGGCACGCTCGTGTACACAATTGCGTCGCCGGTCGCTGCGATGGCGGCTGAGCCGTGCGTTGGCTGGCCGAGAATTCGGTCGAGCGCGACCGAATCACCATCGGGGTCTACCCCAAAAGCATCGAAGGGAACAACAACGCTCGCCCCCGCGAGCACGCGACCGATGAGAGTGCGGGGTTCTGGCGCGCGGTTGTCGCCGACCGCAAGCACCGTGATGCGCACGAGCCCCTGCGACGAGGTCTGCGGTGAGCCGGCCGGGTACACCGTGTATCCGAGTTCGTACTCGCCTGGCGCCTCTGGTGCCAGCAGGCGCACCACCGAACCCGAGACGAAAGCGAGACCCTCGTCGCTCGCATAGCGCAACTCATTTGCGTTGAGCAGCAGAGTGTTGCCGTCAGGCGCGAGGTCGTTCACCAACACCGGGATGTCGACTTGTGCCCCGGAACGCACCGTCACAGTGTCAGGCATGGCGATCGGCGATCGGGGCGTGAGCACGGGCAGCAGAATGACCGTCGCCTCGCCGCGGGCCGTTGCCAAGGAGTTGCCTGTGCCGTCGGACACTGTGTAGCGCACCACGCCGACCGCCCCGGATTGACCCGTTGACGTGGTTCCCTTGACCCGAAGCAAGTGCTGATTGACCACGTCGAGGTCGAGGGACGCACCGTCGGCGGGTTCCGCGATTGCATCACTCAGCAGCAAAATCTTATCGGCCGGGTTCGATACCGCGGTGAAGACATCAACGGTCGCATCGGCCTTTGCGCGCACGAAGATGGTAATGGGCGACGTGCTCAACTGTGCGCTGTCACCGCCAACCACCACCACTCGCACCGTCCCAATCGCCTGGGTGAGGTCGTCGTGTGCCGTATAGCTGACGAGATAGCTGCCCGGCGACACAGCGGCAAACCGCAATGTCGCCGCGCTGCCGTCGATGGTGATCTTTGACGTGTCGTCGAGACCGGTCGACGCCGACTCGATTGCGTACGACCCGGCGATCCCCGTGATGTAGGCGGATGGATCGACGCTGAGCGACTCTCCTGCCGTCGCCAGCACGGCGAACGGCTCGAGCGTGAGCGAGGGAGTCGCAGTGATCTCTACCGCGAGCGGCTTGACCGTTCGTGCCCCTCGTGTATCAGCAACCTGAACCGTGATCTCGGTGCGAGCGCCCGAGAGCGCAGAATCCGGGTGTTGAAAGAGCACGCGACCGTCTGGCGTCGACGCCACACTTCCGATCGATCCGACTACCTCGGCCGATGCGACGTAGATCGGGTCACCTTCGGGGTCGACCCAGCCGCGCAGCACCTCAGCACTCGCTGAACCCCCCGGTTGAACTTGAATACGCGGCCACTCGCGAGTGCATTTCTCCACCCCGCACCAGACCGGCGCCGTATTGGTGGATGGGTCAATGACAGTGAGCGTGACGGTCGTCGGAGCCGAGACGAGCCCGTTTACCTGGGTGCCGTCGGTCGCCGCGTACTGGAAGGTCGCTGTACCGCTCGCCGCCGGGTTCATCTGCACGACAAGGTCTTGAGCATTGTTGGTGAGTGAGACTATTCCGAAACCCGGCGAGAGTCCCGCGACCGACACCGGCTCGATCGTCAGCACGTCTTCGTTCGGGTCGTGATCGTTGAGCAAAACAGGGAGCGAGACGAGCTGGCCGGCGCGAACACCGAAGGTGTCACTCTCGGCAACGGGCGGCTTGCTCTCGGAGACCACCGTCGCTTGGTCTTCATCTTCGGCGCTGTCGTTGTTTGCTGCAGCAGCAATGCCCCAGTCTTGCGACGACTCAACGAGAACTCCGTCGGGAACCGTCCACACCCAACCACTCTCAATGTCGTTAAGAATCATGTGGCGTTCGTTACTGCGAAGCCGCGGCACTGGCTCTGCCGTGAGCGACTTCGCGCCGAACGATAGCTCGATTTCGCCGCCGGCGCTGCTCCACAACAAGCCGCTGTCAGTGTTGTCATCGAGCCACGCGCCGTAGATGACCCCGTCGAGCGTCGCGGGCGCCGCCGGAATGCCAATCAGACCGCCCCTCTCGAGCACGCGCGCCGCACTGTCGCCGGTCATCGAAAACTCGCTCATGCCGCCACGGTTCGCGATACGTACCGAATCAGCAGGCGGGCTAGGTTGTTGCAGCACTGCATCGTCGGCGAGGCCGGTGTTCACCGCCTCACGACCCGCGATCCACAGCGAGGCGCCGTCGGCGCCGAGAAGCACCCAGGTGGAACCGACGACGGTCAAGTGCGCGCCACCGTCGTGGAGCTCCCCAGCGACTTCGTCGAAGCCCAGCTGCGTACCTCGAGCAAGGTCGAAGCGGAACACCCGTGCCTCGGCGCTCGAGTAGGCGTACAGCACGTCGTCAACTCCGATGGCAATCACTGTTGCAACGAAACTCTTGGCGCTCGCCCCTGGTTGCGCGTTGTCATCGGCGTAGGGGTCGATCGCGACGGTAGTCGCATCGGCTCCGTCGTCGATACGAGCTGCAGTTATGCGGCCGCTGTCGCTTAGATAGGCGAGGTAGGTCTCCGAGGCCACAACAACATCCGTCGCGGTTGGCGTGTCGACTGCTTCGACCGACTCGTCATCGACGTCTGTCGGGCGTGCCGGGTCAATGTCGACGAGGCGGCCGTTGCGTTCCATGAACAGCAGCGCGGTCGAGGCCGACTGCACGAGCCCGGTGGGGTTCGCGACGTCCTTCACTGTGTCGAGTTCGTGCAGTTCTGTGTTGACGCGGGCATAGCGGTTGCCATCACCCTGCTGAAGCGCCCACACTCCGCTGTCATTGAGCGGTGTCTGAGCGACGTCAAAACCCTGCGCCACGATCGCACCACTAACCAAAAGGGCTATGACTGCCGCGACGACGGAAGCCTGAAGGATGGTGGATCGCCGTGCCGCCATCGTTTACATCCCGCCAATCGCCATGGCGGCCACAATCGCGGCGACAGCAAGCAGCGTGACGACGCCCGCGAGCACAAGGAGTCGCACGAGTTGGCTCGACTGTCGTGGTTCTGCGTACAGTTCGCGAAGCCTGGTCTCATCGCCGGTTTCGCGCGCGATGACCGCTTGGCGCGCTTTGAGTCTCTTTGACTGGTACGGCACGGTCGAGATAACCGGTCCTCGTGACGTGGTGTTGTTGAAGTCGACATCGCTTGTGGTCCGGCTCCATCGGTCGCCGGTCGTCTCGAGTGCGGCGGGCACCAGGCCGAGCGACTTCTGGATCTCTTGCAGTTCGCTTGCGAATTCAAACATCGACTTTGGCCGGCCCGCCGGGTCGCGACTCATCGACTGCGCAAGCAACTGCTCGAGCGCCGACGGCACGTCGGGGCGAGCGATAGGAACGTATTTCGCCTTGACGATGCGCGAGGCCAGAGCCTCCGAGCTGTTACGCCCCGCGCCGTCCATCTCAAAAGGCGAGCGCCCGGCGAGCAGCGTGTACAACGTTGCGCCGAGGCTCCACAGTTCGCTCGTGACTGAACCCGTGACGCGCTTGTCGACCACCTCCGGCGCGCTCCAGGGAATCGACATCGCGAACAACTGCTCGTCGTTGACGACCGAGTTGGTCGAATGGCCGAGCGAGGCGGCAATGCCGAAGTCGGCGAGCACTGGGGTGCCAAAACTGTTGGTGAGAATATTCGACGGCTTGATGTCGCGGTGCAGAAGTCCGGCGCGGTGTGCCGTCTCGAGCGCGCTGGCGATCTTCACGCCGACCGTGAGCACCTCGGCAACGCCGATCGTCTCGTTGCGGTAGCGCGAAGCGTACGAACCTGGGCAGTGCTCCATCACTATGTAAGGGCGTCCGTCTGCCGAGACGGAGGCGTCGTAGACCGTGAGAATCGAGGGATGCGCGCTCAGGCGAGCCATCACATCCGCCTCGGTATTGAACATGCGCCGAACGTCGTCGTCGACGACCGACTGCAAGAGGACCTTGACGGCAACCGCGCGGCGCGGCTGGTCTTGCTCGAACAAGAAGACATCGGCGAATCCACCGACGCCAAGGGGGCGCACATAGCTATACCCAGCGAGCACGGGAGGCGTGCCTGGCAAGCTCTTCGACACAGTGATCCCCCCAAAACTGTGCACGGCAGCATGCGTAGTCGGCTACTTCGCGACGATGCTTACCGTATTAGGATTGCGACCCCAGCCCCGCACCATGTGCACAACCATAACTTTCGTGCGCTGCAGCCGCAGTCCCACGTTCGGGGCTGAACCCCCCGACCGCCGCTGATGCGCCCTCTCGTCGCGTGTGCGCCTGTTCGCGCGGGCGCACACGCGTCGCGAGGGCGCAGAAGCAAGGCATCGCGCGAAAGGGCCTGCCGCGAAGCATCGCTTCGCGCAGAAAGGCCCTCGCTGAATCAGCGAGGGCCTTTCCGGTAACGCGAGTTCGCTAGTTGTACGTACCCGGCGTGTAGTCATCAGAACTGAACGTGTCGAAGTCGACAAAGCTCAGGTCGGACTCGGTAAACACCGCGTCATCCGTGAAGATGCGGTTCGGGTAACGGTCGGACTTAGCCTCATCCGTTGCGTCGACAGAAACATCGCGGTAGCGCGGGAGGCCCGTGCCTGCCGGGATGAGCTTTCCGATGATGACGTTCTCTTTGAGGCCCATCAGTGGGTCGCTCCTGCCCTCCATGGCGGCCTGCGTGAGAACACGCGTGGTCTCTTGGAACGACGCCGCCGACAGCCACGACTCGGTTGCGAGCGAAGCCTTGGTGATACCCATGACCTCTTGACGAGCCGAAGCGGTCTTCTTGCCCTCTTGCAACGTCGCACGGTTGAGCGTGTTATAGCGGGCGCGGTCGACGAGCTCGCCTGGCAGGAGGTCAGTGTCACCGTGGTCGACGACAGTCACCTTGCGGAGCATCTGGCGAACGATGACCTCGATGTGCTTATCGTGAATCGGCACACCCTGAGAACGGTAGACGCCCTGCACGCCGTCGACGAGGTGCAACTGAACCGCGCGAACCCCCTTGACCCGAAGAACTTCTTTCGGGTCGAGGTTTCCGACGTGGAACTGCTGACCGAGCTCGACGTGCTGGCCATCCTGAATCAACAGGGTGGCGCGGCGCAGCACCGGGTAGGCAACGGGCTCATCGCCGTTGTCTGGCGTGAGGATCACCTTGCGGCTGCGGTCGGTATCTTCGATCGTGATGCGGCCAGCGGCCTCCGCGATCGGCGACGCACCCTTGGGGGTGCGGGCCTCGAAGAGCTCGGTAACACGCGGCAGACCCTGAGTGATGTCATCTGCGGATGCGACACCACCGGTGTGGAAGGTACGCATAGTCAGCTGCGTGCCCGGCTCACCGATCGACTGCGCAGCAATGATACCGACGGCTTCACCGATGTCAACGAGCAGACCCGTCGCGAGCGAACGACCGTAGCAGGCAGCACACACACCGACGGCCGACTCACAGGTGAGCACTGAGCGCACCTTGATGTCGTG
>JANONY010000210.1:0-1629 GCA_031421055.1 Actinomycetes bacterium
CTGCGTTTGCTGGTGCTACAGCGCCCAGCGCCAGAACGGCGATCGCCGATGCGGCTACTACGCCAAAGCGCAGCTTGGTCTTACTTAGCATTTTTTTCCAACCTTGTTTGGTATGGTGCCCCTGCAGTTCAGTCCCTAGTGGACTACCCCCTCATCGTGCTTGCAGCGTGATGAGGGGTTTCCTTTCGGGTCGGGGCGGGTCGCCCGATAGAAGTGTGTGTACTAGAGGAAGCCTCTCCCCCGGAACAGAATTGGTGCGATCAAGAAACCACATAGCCCGATGATGAGGGCGATGGCAAGGCTGGAGCGTGTGATCGGCTCGGTGGTCGAGGCCAGCGTGCGATTGGTGGAAAGCTCGTCGACTCCAGCCGTCACCTCTGGGTCGGTAACCCCCGTGACGGAACCGCCGCCAGTCGAGAAGTTTCCGCCTGACTCGTAGTCATCTTGCGCGTAATTGCCCGAGGCGGTGCTCGGCGGCACATAGTTGCTGATCTCTGAGATTCCGACAGTAGCTTGAGCTTTTAGAGCAGGGGTCAGCGGCACGTACCCGGCGGGCAGCTGACCGATGCCAGAGCCTGATACTTGCCCTTTCGTCGTCACTTGCGTGAGCATGCTCGCGATTGTCTTGCGCTCTGCGGCGGTGCTCTTCGTGAGGTTAACTCCCGCATACGTGACTATCGTCATCGGGTACCCGCCCCGAATAACGGCGGCCGGGTTGACCTGCTACACCGAATCGAGGCTCGACGCCTGCAGCGCTTCAAGCGCGCTCGTCATGTTGGCGACGTCGGGCTTCGCCAACACCGTTGAGTTCGGCAAGCGCACCTCGGCGGTGCTCAATCCATATCTATTCGCCGAAACGCTGTCGGTGATCGCGATCATGAACTTGGAGCCAGGCAGCTGGGCGCCGCTGTTCACCCACGCACCAGGCAAGGGATCGCCGGGTGCCGAACCGTCCCAGCGCGAGCGTGACAGCGGGTCGGCGCGAAATGCCTGGCGCGCAGAGCTGAGCAGCGTCTCGGCAAAGGGCGCGAATTGCACGCTGCCGAATCGTGAGGTGATTCCGCCGCCGAGAGCGAAGGGCACGGTCGTCTCGTCGTACTTTTGAATGTCGTCGAGCGGTTGTTCGGTGAGCTTCTTCGGCGTGCCATCGAGGTTGGTGAGTCCGACCTGTCGCCTCGGCTGTGTCGCACTGTAGTCGCCGTTGGCGTCGTAGTACCACGGCACGTTCGCCGCCGGGCTGCCTCTCGGGAGGTAGTAAGGATTCACCGTCATGCCCCACGGGTCGATTGCGCCGTTCATAAAGGCGACGGCATCCGCGTCGGCGAAGATCCAACGCCACATCTGGCGAAGCGCGTCGGCACCCGACGGACCGGGCAACACGATGGCCGGGTTAGCCGTGAAGGTCGAGTACGTCAAAGGGTTCAACTCTCGAAACTCCGGGTCTTGCGTAAAGTACGTGTAGCTGCGGTTGATGGCCCCCAAGTGCGAAGCACTCAACTCGCTGGATGATGATGTGGTCGGAACCAGGAATCCGTACGACTGCGTGAGCAGCTTGGCCATCAATCGGGGCGAGAGAACGAGTTTTTCTTGCCGGCCGGCGTACGACTCCGCATAGAAAGCGACGACCAC
>JANONY010000211.1:0-7421 GCA_031421055.1 Actinomycetes bacterium
CATTTGTGAGGAACCACTCGACCGCTGCCCCGGCCACCGCCAGGAGGAAGACGAAGAAGGGAACGCCGTCGCGACGCTCTTCTTTGGCCAGGGTTTCTCTGCCGAGCAGCCGCGCGGCACCGCCGACAACGTGAGCGAGGCCGAGCCACGCGACACTAAACAGACCGGGTTCAGCTGGCGGCGGATTCTTGAGCGCCGGCAGCCTCTTGGTCGGCGCATTGCGGCTCGGCGTGGCGCGAGATCGCGTCGTCGTCGTGCGGGCACGCGACGTTCCCCGAGTACTCGTAGCCATGCGTCAACGCTACTCGCGACCACCCGCCGTACCCCGGCGATACCGGCGCGTGTCCGCGACTCGCGCGTTTAATAGCGGATCGCGTCGATCACCTTGACGCGCACCGCCACGAGCGCGGGCAGCAGGCCGGCAATCGCGCCGATCACGACCGAAGAGACAATGCCAAGAATCGCCGCCTCGACGGGAAAAGGTGGGCGATCGATCACACCCTGGCTGACGGTCTCTTGCACGATCGGCAACTGCACGAGCAAGACGGCAATGATGACTCCAACGACGCCAGCGACAAAGGTGGCGACGATGGACTCCATCATCACCGCAAAGAAGACACGCCCGGCGGTGGCGCCGAAACTGCGGCGGATGCCGATCTCGCGAATGCGCTGGCGAACCGTCACGAGCGAGATGTTGACGAGCCCGAGGCCACCGAGAAGCAGCACGAGCGCGGCGCCTCCCCCGATCATGAGTTTCAGCACGAGCAACGGATCGTCGCCGCCAAAGGAGGCACCATAGTCCTGGCGGTTGGCCTCAATTTGATAGCTGTCGCCCAGAGCAGCGGCCATGTCGCGCTGGATCAGCGGCACCAGCTGCTCCGCCAACTCTGGCGGAATCCACATTTCGTACTGCGGCGGGTTCACGCTTTGCACCGCCGGCGGGGTGGTGCGCTGGTAGGCGCTGTAGAGCATGAACATCGACGGGTACTCCTCGTACGGCGACGAGGGTGTGACGCCGACGATCACCGCGGTCACGTCGTTCTCGCCCAGCAGCACGGTGGTTGGGTGAGTGGCAAGGTCGGGCGAGCCAATCTGCTTCCAGAACCACTCGTTGATGATGATGGCCGGGGCGAGCCGGTCGTTGTCTCGCTCGGTGAACCACGATCCCTCGAGCAGGCGCAAGCGGTGCATGGTGCCGAAGCTCGCGTCAACGGCCTGGCCCTGAACGTCAATGACTCCGGCGCCAGGCAACTGAACCCGAGCGTTCATATAGCCGCTGTGCGACGCGAAGTCCACTCGGTAGCGATCGACGGTGTCGGCGAAAGCGGTGTCGACGGCCTCGATGTCGCTGGCGCTGCCGTCGATCGTGAACGCATAGACGTATACCGTCGCCGGACGCCCGCCGCCGCGCTCCATCTGCTCGATCTGCGCCTGCTGGGCGATCTGGCCGAGTCCTACCACCGAGGTGATCGCGGCCACGGCGACAGCGACGCCGATGAGGCTGAGAAGCACCCGCGTTCGATGGATGCGCAGCTCGGTCCATGCTTCAAGAACCGCGCCCCACAGGTTGGTAAAAGTACGGCTCACGCTCTCGCCTCCCTCGCGAGCGCGCGCTCACCAATAGGGCCGAGCACCCCGTTGTCGAGGCGATAGTGCCGACGGGCGAGGGCGGCGATGTTGACGTCGTGGGTGATGGTGATGAGGGCGGCGCCTGACGCCTCAGCCACCTCGTCGAGCAAGGCCATGATCGCGGCGCCCGTCTCGATGTCGAGGGCGCCAGTTGGCTCATCGGCGAGGATCAGGCGCGGCCCTCGTATGAGCGATCGCGCGATCGCGACGCGCTGTTGCTCACCACCCGAGAGGCGCTCTGGCATGTAGTCGAGCCGTTCGCCGAGGCCGATCTTCTCGAGCATGCGGGTCGCAATGCGGCGGCGGTTGAGAAACTCGCGGCCCGAAGCGTAGAAAAGCGGCATCATCACGTTCTCGAGAGCCGTACGGCCACTGAGCAAATTGAATTGCTGAAAGATGAAGCCGATGTCTCTGCCGCGCTTGCGATCGCGCGCGCCGGAGCGGTAATCGCTCAGCGGCTTCTCGTCAAAGTAAATGCTGCCGCTCGTCGGGTTGTCGAGCATGCCGAGCAGGTTGAGCAGAGTGGACTTACCAGAGCCGCTGCGGCCGACGATGCTCACGTGGTCGCCCACCTCGACGTCGAGGTCGACTCCCTTGAGAATCTCGAGTGGGCTCTCGTCGGGCAGTTCGACGGAGCGAGTGACCTTCACGAGTCGCAACAGGGTCATTTAGACACGCACGTCATGTTGCCGAGGTCATCGGTGAAGCATTCCTCCCCTAGCACCCCGCCCAGACCCATGCCGCCGTCTATAGCGACAGCGCCAGGCACGTACTGCAGTACCAGGTCGCCCTCAACGAGTCCCTCCCTGACTTCGACGTTGAAGCCGTCGTTGAGCCCGAGGGTCACGGGCCGCACCTCGGTCGAGCCATCGGGCAACACGAAGTACACATTGCCCGTCTCGGCGACGCCCTCGACCGCGGTGATCGGGATCACAATGACGTTCTCGGCGATGCCGCCCGCAATCACGATCTGCGCGGTGAGCCCAGGAAAGACCTTGACATCTGCGGGAACAGCGCACGAAACCTTCGGTCCGGCCGCCGACTCGCCCGACGCGCCCTCCAGTGGGGTCGTGATCGTCAGCCCGGTACACGTAAACGGGGCCGGACCACCGGCGATCGTCACTTGAGCCTCGGTCGGCTGCACAGTGAGTCGGTAGAGCTGCTCTGGTGCCAGCGATCCACTCACGTGATACGAGGGCGGCGCGATCTTGCCGACCGTGTCGCCGACGGAGTAGACCTGCCCGACGAGCGCGGGAAAGTCGGAGAGCGTTCCGCTCGCCGGCGACTTCACGGTTGCCGTCTTTATCGACACCGTCCCATCGGCGTTCGGCACTTCCGCTCGAAGAGTGAGGATCGGGGTGTCGACGTCGACGTGCTGGCCTTGGCTCACCAGCAGCTTACGAACTTCGCCGGCGAGGGTTGCCTTGATCTCGACCGCACTGTCTGCGGCGACCGTGCCGCTGAGCGACACGTCGTTTTGAATGGTGCCGAGCATCGCCGGCACCTGGGGTTCGACGATCTCGGCGCCAGGCACATCCGGATTCGCCGTTTCGGCAACGTCGGGAAAGAAGGCGACCTTGATCAGCGCCACAGCGATTGCGGTGAAGAGGAGGATGCGGAGAATCGGAAAAACCCACTTGCGAACGACGCCCACGTACGTACTCCCTCACTGAAACAATCTCACCACCTTAGCCCAGGCCGCACGTCAAGAACATCAGCCGCGTTGCGAAACCGCCACCCAACGTTCTCGGGCGGTTAATCGTGGCGAGTGTGGCTCCGGAGGGCCGAACGTACCCCTAGCCGAGGTTGCAGACGCCGATCACGTTGCCGGTCGCGGCGATGCCATACGGCTCGGTGACGATACTTATCGCGCTGAGGAAGATGACGGTGTCGAGTGCAGACGGTTCCCAGTATCCGGCAAAACGGTCGACGGCGACCTCGAACTGCAGCTTGCCATTGGTGCCAAGAAACACGTAGACATCCGAGACATCCGCGTGGCTGATTACGGCGTCTGGCCCCCCGGGATACACGCCGAGAACCTCGTCAAGCGAACTGCCGACGTGCAGGCCCATGTCGGTGAAAATCTCTGGCGTATTGACGTCGATGCGCGACACGGCATCTCCGGTCACGGCGATCGCGAAGGGCGGTTGAGGGCCGAATCCAAGGTCAGTGTCTGGGTAGGTGGCCTGCCATATACCCGGCAGCCCCTCGGCCTCGCAGGCGTCTGCCTCGAACGAGACGAGATTCACCGATGGGTCGCCGGTGGGAGGGGCGATACCAATTTTCAGCTCGCCGAGTCCCTCGGTCGTGAGCACCAGTTCTTTGAGTAAAGGCTTCGCCGGGTCGACTGCCGCCGAGCCACTCTGGGTCGGTGTCGCTGCGGTCGGTGACGCCGTCGGAGCGCCAGCGCCACCAGGGTCACACGCGCTAAGAAGCACCGCCGCGGCGCTCACCATGACAACCAACGACAGCCCGCGAATTCTACTCATAGCTCTAGTAGAACAAGTTGTCGGCCCGAGCTTCAAGTTTTGTGAGGTCACGCTTCGATGACGACGGGGATAATCATTGGCTTCCGGCGGTGTTGGGTGTTGACCCAGCGTCCGACAGTTCTGCGAATTACCTGCTGAAACGCGTGGGTGTCGCGCGTGCCGTTCGCCGCGGCCTCCTCGAGCGCCTTGATGACGTGTGGAAGCACATCATTGAAAACCGTCTCGTCTTCTGCATAGCCGCGCGCCTGAATCTCCGGGCCGACGATAACCTTGCCGGTCTGCGCGTCGACCGCGACGAAGATGGAGATGAAACCCTCTTCGGCGAGGATGCGGCGGTCTTTGAGGTCGGCATCCGTGATCTCACCGACGCTCGATCCATCGACGTATACGAAACCAAGATCGAGCTGCCCAACCACACTGGCGACACCGGCGCGCAGGTCGATGACCGTGCCGTCCTCGGCGATGATGGTGTTCTCTTCTGGAACGCCTGTCTGAATCGCGAGGTTCGCATTCGCAACCAGGTGACGCTGCTCGCCGTGCACCGGCAGCACGTACTTCGGCTTAAGAATGTTGTAGCAATACAGCAACTCCCCCGCCGCCGCGTGGCCAGAGACGTGCACCTTGGCATTGCCCTTGTGGATCACGGTGGCACCGAGCTTCATCAGCCCGTTGATAACGCGGTAGACCGCATTCTCGTTGCCAGGAATGAGGCTCGACGCGAGTATCACGGTGTCGCCCTTGCCGACCGTCAGGGTCGGGTGCTCAAGGTTGGCCAACCGCGACAGCACCGCCATCGGCTCGCCCTGACTGCCGGTAGACATATAGACGATCTGATCGTCTGGAAGATCGACGGCCTTCTTCACATCGATAAGCACGCCGTCGGGTACCGTCAGATAGCCCAGCTCTTGCGCGATGCCCATGTTGCGCACCATCGAACGGCCCATCAGCGCGACTCGGCGCTTATTCGCGACGGCCGCATCAAGCACCTGCTGCACACGGTGCACGTGGCTCGAGAAACTCGCCACGATGACGCGGCGCTTGGCCTTCGCGATCACCAACTCGAGCACCGGCCCGATGTCTCGTTCGTTGGGCGTGAACCCTGGAACGTCGGCGTTGGTCGAGTCAGGAAGGAAGAGGTCGACACCTTGCTCGCCGAGGCGGGCGAAGGCCCGAAGATCGGTAATGCGGTCGTCAAGCGGCAACTGATCCATCTTGAAGTCGCCCGTATGCAGTACGAGGCCGGCCTTGGTCGTGATCGCGACGGCGAGCGCGTCTGGAATCGAGTGATTGACGGCGATGAACTCGAGGTCGAACGGGCCGAGTTTCTCCTTTTGGTCTGCGGCGACCGTCAGCGTGTACGGCGTGATGCGGTGCTCTTTCAGCTTCGCCTCGATGAGGGCGAGCGTCAGAGTCGAGCCGATGAGCGGAATATCTTGCCGCAGCTTGAGTAGATACGGCACGGCCCCGATGTGGTCTTCGTGGCCGTGCGTGAGCACGACTCCGATGATGTCGTCGAGACGGTCCCGAATCGGCGAAAAGTCGGGAAGGATCAGGTCGACACCCGGCTGGTGCTCCTCAGGAAACAGCACTCCACAGTCGACGACGAGAATCTTGCCGTCGATCTCGTACGAGGTCATGTTGCGGCCGATTTCGCCGAGGCCGCCGATCGGGATCACGCGGAGGGTTCCCGGTGCGAGCGCTGGTGGGTCTTTGATGGTGACGGGCATCTGGTCCTTTGGGCTATCTGGTGGTACCGGCGACCCGCGGAAGGGCGCCTCCGGCTGCCGCGTTGCGGTCCGGGCGGAAGTTGTGAAGGTCGAGGCCGGCAATCTCGCCAACGAGAGCGATTTCGTCTTCGATCATCGCCGCCTCGAGGTCTTCTGGGCCGACGAGTGGCAGGCGCACGCGCGGGCTGCCAATGCGACCTAGCCCGTGCAAGATGTACTTCGTCGCGACGGTGCCAGGAACGTGGGTCATCACCGCGCGAACTAGGGGCTCGAGTTGCTTGTGTGCGGTGGTCGCAGCGACGAGATCGCCTCGGTTGACCGCGTCGACCATCGTGCGGTACGGAGCGGCGGCGATGTTGGCGGTCACGCCGATGAGTCCGGTCGCACCGATCGACAGATGCGGCAGAATGTTGGCGTCGTCACCCGAGAAGTACATGAGGTCGGTCTGGTTGAGCACCCGGCTCACCTCGCTGAAGTCGCCCTTAGCGTCTTTGACCGCGCGGATGTTGGGGTGCTTCGCCGCGCGCAGAATCGTCTCATAGGCAATCGGGATACCGGTGCGGCCGGGAATGTCGTACAAAATCACGGGCAGATCGGTCGCGTCCGCGATCATGCGAAAGTGGGTGAGCACCCCTGCCTGCGTCGGCTTGTTGTAGTACGGCGTGACGATCATGACGGCGTCAGCGCCCGCTTTCTCGCTCGCTTTGTACAACTCGATCGCGTGCGCGGTCTCGTTGGATCCGCCGCCGGTGATGACCTTGGCGCGGCCGGCGCTTACGTTCTGTGCCACCTCGACGAGGCGCAGCTTCTCCGGGTCGGTAAGCGTGCTGGTCTCGCCGGTCGTGCCGGTCACCACAATGCCGTCGACGCCGCCAACGATGACGTCATCGATGTGCTTCTCAACGCCGGGCCAGTCGACCTCTCCGTCAGCGGTGAACGGGGTCACGAGCGCGACGAGTACCTGGCCGAATGGATTATCAGGGCGAGACACGTCTACAAGGGTACCGGTCGGGGCCGTGCACCTCGACGCCTGCCGGTGCGCGACTTCGACGCTGACCGCCCGCCGATCGCCCGGCAGCGGGTCGCGGCTCCAGTGCACGACGATTGAGGGATCGGCAGGCCGCTTCCCCGAGCGCGACAGACTGATGTGAAGTTGGTCTGAACGAGTTCCGAGACCGTAGTGGGCGAGCGCACTTGCGCACGCTAGTCGGCCGCCCGCTCGTCGCGCCGCCACAATATCGGTAGGAGTGTCGCGCGTCGCCCACCACCCGTGCCCGGCGTCGACAAGCGTGCCGTAGCCGGAGTAGAGCTGCACGAGCGACTGCCAGTACCCGGCCCGGTCTAGTTCGCTCGTGCGAGCGAGGCCGCCCAAGCGGCTGACGACTCCCTCAATGCCTCGCACGCGACAATCGTGCAGCCGGCGTCGCCCTGAGAGCCCGCCAAGTCGCGCATTGGGGAAAGCACGTCGGCGGGGAGGAGAGAGCCCCATTCCGCTCACGAAACAGAGGACATCGTCCGAGGCGCCCAGCGTCCTCTGTTTCGCGAACGCCCGGCACTGCCACCTCACCCGCAGGGT
>JANONY010000212.1:0-7112 GCA_031421055.1 Actinomycetes bacterium
GGCTTGCCCAATGATCTTCCGAGGTAGGGCATTAAACGCCTCAGGGCGAACCGATCTACGTCGCACCAAGTACCCCAGCGTTCCGACTCCAGCCGAACGAGCGCGCCGCGCCGCAGCAGTGGAGGCCGCCGTGCCTGTTCCGGTACAAATCGCTGCGCAGTGGGCGTGGCGCATCCTTGCGATTGTTGCCGTGCTCGTGGTCTTTGGGCTGTTGGTGATTCAGCTTCGCGAGATCGTGATCCCGTTCATGGTGGCGATTCTGCTCTCTGCGCTGCTCACACCCTTGGTCAACACCCTCGTGCGTCACGGCTGGCCGCGCGCGCTCGCCGTGCTGCTCGCTGTTGTCGTCACGCTCAGCATCATCGCCGGGCTCATTCTCGTGATTGTGTGGCAGGTGCGCGCCGGCTACGCCCCACTCGTTGAGCGCTCTGTGGTCGCCTTCAACGAGTTCAGGGTGTTCCTCGAGACCTCGCCGCTGCAGATCAGCGCGGCAGAGTTCGATGGCTACATCAACGAACTCGTCCGCGCGGTCAACTCCAACAGTGGCACTCTCTTGACCGGCGCCCTGTCGGTCGGGTCGACCGCAGGGCACGTGCTCGCCGGTGTTCTACTCGCCGTCTTTGCTTTCATCTTCATCCTCATCGGCGGCCACGGCATCTGGAACTGGATCACGCGGTTGTTCCCTCGCTCGGCGCGCACGGCGGTCGGCGAGGCGGGTCTCGCTGGGTGGCTCACCCTGAAGACCTTCGTGCGGGTGCAGGTGCTCGTCGCGGCTGTCGACGCCGCGGGCATCGGGCTCGGGGCCTGGATTATCGGGCTCTTCTATGGCGGATTCCCCTTGGTGATCCCGATCACGATTGCCGTGTTCCTGGGCTCTTTCATTCCGATCGTCGGCGCAGTTGTCTCTGGCATCCTCGCCGTGTTTGTCGCGCTCGTCTTTCTCGGCCCGTTTCCGGCGCTGCTCATGCTCGCTGTCGTGATCCTCGTGCAGTTAGTGGAGGGCCACGCGCTGCAGCCGTTCCTCGTCGGCGGGGCGGTCAAGGTGCATCCGTTGGCCATCGTGTTTGCGGTCGCTGCGGGCGCCGGCATAGCTGGCATTCCGGGTGCGCTCTTCGCGGTGCCGCTGGTTGCGGTCGTGAACGTTATGGTGAGGTACATCGCGAGTGGAGAATGGCGCAAACCAGGGCGCCCAGAACTAAAGGACGTCGTGTCGCCCGCATGACCAAAGCAACCGAAGCAGGGCCGACGATTCTCGATTTCGAGGAGGCACGCGAGGCCGTTTCGCACGTCGCAGAGGTCACGCCGATGGAGAGCTCGCGATACCTCAGCGGGTTACTCGGCTCGCCGGTATTGCTCAAGTGCGAGAACCTGCAGCGCACCGGCTCGTACAAGATTCGCGGTGCATACAACCGCCTGAACAAACTCAGCCAAGCCGAGCGAGCCCGCGGCGTCGTCGCGGCTTCGGCAGGCAACCACGCTCAGGGCGTCGCGCTCGCCGCCCGTGAACTCGGCATCAAGGCGACCATTTTTATGCCGGTCGGCGTTGCCCTACCCAAGCTGCAGGCGACGCGCGACTACGGGGCCGACGTTGTGCTGCGCGGCACGGATGTGGGGGAGCCGCTGCGCGCCGCCGCCGAGTTTGCGCGCGAGACGGGTGCGGTGCTGATTCCGCCGTTTGACCACATCGATGTCGTGAGCGGCCAGGGCACGATCGCCTTTGAAATCTTCGAGCAAGTGCCAGACGTCGACACCATCGTCGTGCCGATTGGCGGCGGGGGACTCGCCGCCGGCGTCGCGAGCGCCGCCAAGCAGATCGCCGCGCAGAGCGGACGCACGATTCGGGTGATCGGCGTGCAGGCCGCAACAGCCGCGGCGTACCCTGTCTCACTCGACCGGGGCGAGCCGACCGAGATCGCGCTCACCCCGACCATCGCCGACGGCATCTACGTCTCGAAGCCAGGCGTGTTGAACTTTGACCTCATTCGCCAGTACGTCGATGAGATCGTGACTGTCACCGACGACATGACAGCGCGCGCCCTGCTCGTATTGCTCGAGCGCGCCAAGCTCGTCGTCGAGCCGGCCGGTGCGGTCGGGGTTGCGGCCCTGCTCAGCGGCAAGCTGGCCGACACCGGAACCACGGTCTTTATCCTCAGTGGTGGAAACATCGACCCGCTCATGATGGAGCGTGTCATCAGCAACGGACTCGCCGCCTCTGAGCGGTACCTTCGCCTGCGGATTCCGCTGCCTGATCGCCCTGGGCAACTCGCGCGAACCTCGGCAATCATCGCCGAGCAGAACGCGAACGTCGTGGAGGTGTTACACACACGTCACGGCTCGGGCATGCCCATCACCCAGGTTGAGCTCGAGCTGCACATCGAGACCCGTGGTCCGGAGCACGCCGAGCAGGTGCTCGCAGCGCTGCGCGATGAGGGCTACGAGCCCCGCATCGACTTCTAGCGCGTTCGCTCTCGTCGAGTTGCCCACTTCGGTGGGTACTTTCGCCAATCGGGCCGCAAAAGCGGGCAACTCGAGCAAGTACGGCGCTAGCCGACGTAGGTCTCGACCTTGAGCACTTTCACGGCGATCGACCTGCCGTTCGGCGCGAGGTACGACGTCTCGTCGCCGATCTTGAGGCCGAGAATCGCGGCGCCGAGAGGGCTGCCCTCGCTGTAAACATCGAGGTCTGAGTCGCCGACGATTTCGCGGCTGCCGAGCAGAAACGTCTCTTCGTCGCCGAGCACGGTTGCCGTGATCACGGTGCCAGGTTCGACCACGCCAGAGCTTTGCGGCGCCTCCCCGACGGTGGCGTGGCGCAGCAGTTCGGTGAGAACGCGGATGCGCGCCTCGATCTTGCCTTGCTCCTCTTTCGCGGCGTGGTATCCGCCATTCTCTTTGAGGTCGCCCTCTTCGCGCGCCGACTCGATCTTCTTAGCGATCTCGGTGCGGCCCGCACCCGACAGCTGCTCGAGCTCGGCCGTGCGCCGGTCGAACGCCTCCTGGGTGAGCCAGGTGATTGAGCGCTCCGCCACGGGTGCCTCCAGAACAGGGTCTAACAATGAGTAAGACCGGCCAGTCGCGGCCGGTCTCGTGAGTGCACGCCAGCCTATGCGAGCCAGCAACGATAGATCAAGCCAGTCACTGCGAGTTCGGTGGTAATTAGCTGTTCGGTGAGTGTGCGCGTGCGCTCGTCACTCGGTGGTAGCTCAACCACCTTCCAGCCGACAACCGTGAAGCCATCGTTGAGCGCTTCAACCGCGCAACTGACGTCGGATCCCGGCTCGGCCGTCACCTGCCAGGTCACCGTGACAAGGGTCTCGTCGACAATCGCGTGGCCCACATCGCGAAATTCGATGCTCGCCGCCGGGCTGAGCAATCCGGCCCAGACCAGCCATGCGCCGAGCGCGATGGCGAACGCGCCAGCGACGACTGTGCCGAGCAGCCTGCGGCGCCGTGAGGCGGCAGGTGTTCGGCCGTACCGTTCGTCGAGCGAGGTCACGCGGGCTCCAAGCGGTGGAGGATAGTCTTGGTTCCAGTATTCGCCACGAATCGACCGCGAGGATCCACCATGCACTTCATCCACTGGCTCGCCACCGTGACGCCGACCCCGGCGCCTCTGGATGAAGCCACCGTGACCCCCGGATGGCAAGGCTTCGTCGCGATATTCGCGGTCGCTGTCATCACTGTGTTCCTGATCATCGACATGACGCGCCGCGTTCGGCGAGTGCGCTACCGCTCAGAGATTCGCGACACGATCGCCGCCGAGGCGGACGAGAGCGACCCAACTCAGCCGTAGATCGGGCTGGTTGCCACGAGCAAGATGCCCGTCCAGTGGCAGAGGAACGCGAGCAGCGTGAACGAGTGAAAGATCTCGTGAAAGCCGAACACGCCGGGGATCGGGTTGGGCCGTTTGAGTGCGTAGAACACCGCGCCCGCTGTGTAGCAGATGCCGCCGACGAAAATCAGCGTCATCATGACCGCGTTTGCCTGGAAGAAATCGACGACGAACATCATCGCCGCCCACCCGAGCAGGATGTACAGCGCCACATAGAGCCAGCGCGGGGCGCCGATCCAGAAGATGCGGAAACCGACACCAAGCGCCGCGCCGCCCCACACGAGCCAGAGCAGAATTGCGGCCTTCTCTGGCGGAAGGGCAAGCACCGTGATGGGCGTGTACGACCCGGCAATGAGCAAGAAGATGTTGGAGTGATCGATGCGCTTGAAAATCGCCTTCACGCGCGGGCTCCAGTTGATGCGGTGGTACAGCGCTGAGGTGCCAAACAGCAGCAGTGAGCTGGCGACAAAGACCGATGAACTAATCTTCGCGGCTGCTCCCTCGGCGAGAACGATGAGAACGACGCCGAGGGCAATCGCGACCGGAAATGTTGCCGCATGAATCCACCCGCGCCAGGTCGGCTTGACATCGCCGGTGACGATCGCGTCCTCAATCAGGGGAAGGTTCGGCAGGCCGTCTGTGAACTCGTTCACTGCGTGGTTGCCGCTGGCTTGTGCGCTCATGGGCACACGATACTCCAGCGCACATTGGGGAAAGATTAGAGCGCGCTTTGGGCTAGCGTTGTCGGAGTGAATGACAGGCAGGTGCCACTTGGCCGGGGGCTCCTTTACGGTCTCTACCAGGCGCGGTTGAAGCGCTGGCTCGAGACCCAAACCCGCCCCAAGCACGTCGCGATGATCATCGACGGCAATCGGCGTTGGGCTCGGCAGCGCGGCCTTTCAACGCCTGCGCACGGCCATACCGCCGGAGCGGCGAAGGTTCATGAGTTTCTCACCTGGTGCGATGAACTGGGCATTGAGGTCGTCACGCTGTACCTGCTGTCGGCCGATAACCTCATCAACCGCACTGCGAAAGAGCTCGCCGACCTGACCGAGATCATCGCCGATCTCTGCGACGACCTGTCGCACTTTCGCGACTGGCGCGTGCAGCACGTGGGCCGCACCGCCGGGCTGCCCGCGGCTCTGGTCGAGTCGATGCTGGCCGCCGAGCAGAGGACGGTGAACCACACCGGCCTGCACATCAACCTTGCGGTCGGCTACGGCGGGCGAGCAGAGATAGCGGATGCGGTGCGCAGCATCGTCCGCAGCCATTCCGAGGCAGGCGGCACGCTCGACAATCTCGCCGACGACCTCACTCCGGAATTGATTGCGGAGCACCTCTACACCGGGGGGCAGCCGGATCCTGATCTGGTTATCCGTACCTCTGGAGAACAGCGCCTCAGTGATTTCATGCTGTGGCAGAGTGCCCACAGCGAGTTCTATTTCGTTGAGGCCCTCGGTCCAGATCTTCGCGAGGTCGACTTTTTGCGGGCTCTTCGCGACTACGCCCGTCGACAGAGGAGGTTTGGGCAGTGACAATCAGCATTGACCAGTACGCCGCGGGGTTCCGGGATGAACCGGGCTACCTCGACTTTGCGCGTCAGGCGCCCATCGGCGCTGCGGCGGTTGCCGAGCAGAACGCGATGCTCGAGCTTCTTGCCCGTGCGCGATTCGGATCGCTCGATGTGTTCGCCGACCAAGACGCCCGGGTACGCGCGGCCGTCTCGTCTCTCACCGGTTTCGCGGCGGAACAGATCGTGTTCCAGCCAAACACCTCCTCCGGGCTCATGCACGCCATGTTCGGGCTCACCGGCAGCGTCTTGCTGTCGCTGGCCGATTTTCCGGCGCTCACGGTTTCGGCCGTGCGGTCGGGCGAGGCGCTGCACGCGCTCACCGCCAGTTGGCTGAATACGGACGGGGGGCCGGTTACCCCGAACGCGATCAAGAAGCAGCTGACGAAGTCCACGACCGCGGTTGCCGTCTCGCTCGTCGATTTCCGTACCGGGTATCTCGTCGACTTGGAGGGCATCCGCCAGGTCATTGGCGACCGCCTTCTGATCGTTGATGCGATTCAGGGCTTCGGCCTCGTTGACGCCCCATATCGCGTCGCTGACGTCGTGGTCTCCGGTGGCCAAAAGTGGGTGCGCGCTGGATGGGGCACCGGCTTTATGGCGCTGAGCACCAGGGCCGTCGAACGCCTCACTCCCGTATTCTCTGGCTTCAACGCAACCGCGGCCGAGGGAATGCCGCTCGACGAGGTGCTGCCGCCCGCTACCGGTGCGCGCGCGTACAGCGTGAGCTACCCCGATCCGATCGCCCAGGCGCGTTTCGCCGCGGCGCTCGAAGAGATCGCCGAGGTGGGCGTGCCGGCGATCAACGAGCGCGTCACGTCGATCATTGGTCGCATCATCGACATCGCCGACGAGTTTGGCGTGCCTGTCGTGTCATCGCGCAATGTGAGCGAGCGCTCGGGAATCGTTGTGGTCGAGCCGGCACCAGACCAGCTGAACGTGCTTGCCGCGTCCCTGCACAATCACGGCGTCACGGCGACCCAGCGTGACAAGACGGTGCGCTTGAGCGCCCACGTCAGCACGACTGACGAGACCCTCGGCATGCTTCGCGCGAGCTTTCGCGGCTTCGCCTCAGCCATCAGTGTCTGATCGCAACTCGCGCGAAAGCTGTGTTGCGGCGCGTCGCGGCCGCGTCAATCCCGCGGCGGCATAGCGTCACAGTACCGGGTAAGTCGCCCGGTCGAGACGGCCACGTAAGTTCGTTTCGGTGAGCACAACTGGCCGTCTTTGCAGACTGGATCCGGGAGCGCACGCTGCCGGGGATGGAGCAGACGTGACCGAGCTCAACAACCAGAAGCAGACTTCCTCTCGCGCGAAGGCCGGTCTCACCACCGCCGAACGCACCTACGTTCTCGATACGTCGGTTCTGCTCTCTGACCCCCGGGCGATCTTCCGATTCGCAGAGCACGCCCTCGTGCTTCCGGTCGTGGTGATCTCTGAGCTCGAGGCCAAACGTCACGACCCAGAGATCGGGTACTTCGCGCGTCAGGCGCTGCGCATCCTCGACGAGTTGCGGGTCGAACACGAGCGCCTCGACTTTCCGATCGCGATCGGCGATGGCGGCTCGTTGCGGGTCGAGCTCAACCACTCGAACATGTCAGTGCTGCCATCGGGTCTGCAACTTGGCGACAACGACTCGCGCATCCTCGCGGTCGCCATGAACCTCGCCAACGACGGCCTCGCCGTCACCGTCGTCTCGAAAGACCTGCC
>JANONY010000213.1:0-2106 GCA_031421055.1 Actinomycetes bacterium
TCCACGTCGTCGAGCACTTGCGCGGGCTCGAGCAGCTACCGCCGAGCGGTGCACTCTTCACCGCCGTTCCGCCAAAGGTTGGGGGTTTCGGCACGTTCCCGGTTCGTGCGTATGCACGGGTCTAGCTAAAAGCGGAGGCCATTTCTGGTCTCCGCCGCGACCCCAGCGCCGGTGGCCGGCCCGGTCGCCGGACAGCAACGCCTAACTCGCGACAAAGTACGCCGAACCGTCGCAAAAGCACCCAAACAGGTCGCGGAAGGTGCTTTTTTGACGGCTCGACGAGGGGATGCTGAGCCTCCGGCACAAAAATCCGGGTGCTCGATGCGGGGCGACGCCGACGAACTCGGGCCTGCCTACGCCAACCCAGCCGCAGCCCGACTCCGCCGCGAGATCGAGTCAATGATTACCGCGAGCAGCAGCACCGCACCGGTAATCATGAATCGCACCGACGAGTTGAGGTTCATGAGTGTGAGTCCCGACGAAATCGACATGATCACGACGATGCCGAGCAGGGCGCTGTACGCCGAGCCGCGACCCCCGAACAGCGAGGTGCCGCCGATGACCGCCGCGGCGATCGCGTTGAGGTTGGTGTCGCCGCCACCGCTCGACTGGTTGGCAGAGAGGCCGCGCGCCGCGGCGAGGAGACCGCCGACTGCCGCAAACGTCGAGCAAAGGATGAACACCGAGATGTAGATGCGGCGCACGCGAATGCCCGCGCGGCGAGCAGCCTCGACGTTGCCGCCGACCGCGTAGACCGCGCGGCCCCAGCCGGTGCGGGTGAGCACGAGGTTCATGACCACGACGAGCATGACAAAGAACAGGAACATTACCCCGATGCCACGGCCCTGCACTTGGCTCGGCCCGAAGTTACGATAGAGAACCCAGCTGACTAGGATGAGCGCCATGAACAGCGCGCCGTTGCGTACGGCGATTGTACTCAGCGATGTGAAGCTCAAGCCGGCATCCCGCCGCCGACGGGCCTGGGTGAACTGGGTACCAGACATGATGCCGACTGCGGCAATGACAACCGCATAGGCGACCCACTCTGGCAAATACAGTTGTTGCGCAAAGTAGACGATGCCGAGCTTGTCGCTCAAGACAATCGAGCCGTCATTGCCGAGCAAGAACAGTTGCACGCCGAGAATCGCGAGCAGCCCGGCGAGAGTAATCACGAAACTCGGCACACCGAAGCGCGCGTAGAGCACGCCGTAGGCGAGGCCGACGGTTGCTCCGGCGACGATCGCGAGAATGATGATTCCGGACTGAACGGCCAGGTGCATCCACCACGGCGCCGCCGGATCGATCTGCATGTTGACGCTGCCGACCGCGAGAATCGCTGCAGCGAGACCGCTGACCGAGCCGACCGAGAGGTCGATCTCGCCGAGCAACAGCACCAGCACGATTCCGATCGAGATGGTGCCGACCGCTGCACACTGCATCGTGAGATTGACAAGGTTGGCGCTGGAAAGGAAGTTGGGGTTGATGGCTTGAAAGACGATCCAGATGACGGCGAGCGCAGCGATCACCGGCAGCGAACCGAGGTCACCTCCGCGCACCCTCCTCACGAAAGCGCGCACGGCACTCACGATTCCGTTCGGGCTGGTCAGGCGTTCGTCGTGCAGGTCGGTGGTGAGCGCGCGGGCGGGCTCAATGCTCATCGAGGCACTCCGGTCAGCACGGGGGTCAGGGTTGCGGGCGGGCGTACGGGTGCGGAGTGGTCTGCTGCGCCAGTGATCGCGGCGATAATCGTCTCGCTCGAAATATCGGCGACTCTGAAGTCTCCGTTGTTCTTGCCGAGACGAAGGACCACGATCCGATCGGCGACCGCTTGCACGTCGGCGATGTTGTGGCTGATCAGAATCACGCCAAGCCCACGCTCGCGCAACCGCTCGACGAGGTTGAGTACCTCGGCGGTCTGCGCAACGCCGAGGGCAGCGGTTGGCTCGTCGAGAATCACGATGCTCGGGTTTCCGATGAGAGCGCGCGCGATTGCCACGGTCTGGCGCTGGCCACCAGAGAGCGAGGCGACCGGAATGCGCACCGACGGTAGCTTGGCGCTCAATTCGCGCAGCAGGGTCCACGCCCGCTGCTCCATCTCGATCTCGT
>JANONY010000214.1:0-5608 GCA_031421055.1 Actinomycetes bacterium
TGACAAAATCCATGGTGCGGGTGGCGTCGATATCAACGAAGACACTGACGTGGGGAGCACTGAATTTGCTGGAGACCATGGCGTTTGCGATGGCCTTGCGCATTCCCTTGACCGGGATGATCTCTTCACGCTCAGTACCCCAGTCGGGCGTCTGCACATTCTTGAACACCTTGACCTGGCTCGCTTGCCGCAGCACGTCGTCGCGGGTCACCTCGCCGGCCGGGCCGGTGGCGATGACGGTGGCGAGCTCGACGCCGAGGTCTTTGGCAAGCTTGCGCACGGGAGGCTTTGCGAGCACGGCTTCGGTAACCGGCGCCAGCTGCGCCGCAGGAGCACTGACTGCACCCGCCGCTGGCGCCACGTTGCTGCGCCGGCGACGGGATGCGCCGTGCCCGCCCGCACCGTACCCGACGAGGTTCGGCTCGGCTTTTTGCTCGTCACCGCGTGTCGCCTGGTCGCCGACCGTTGCTATCACGATCGGCTTAGCTGGTTCTGCGTCGGCGGCAACGCCGTCAGAGCTCACCGTGATGATGGGCGTGCCAACTTCGACGGTCTGACCCTCTTCAACGAGCAGGGCAAAGACAATTCCGGCGAACGGCGACGGCAGTTCTACGAGCGACTTGGCGGTTTCGATCTCAACCAGCACCTGATTGATCGTTACGGTGTCGCCCGCCTTCACCCTCCACTCAACAATTTCGGCCTCGGTCAAGCCTTCGCCCACATCGGGGAGGTGGAAGTCAGAGTTCGCCATTCGCTGGTCCTTCCTAGAAAGCCAAAGCTCGGTCGACGGCCTCGAGGATTCGATCCGGGTCGGGCAGGTAGCTTGACTCGATTTTCGCGGGCGGAAAAGGGGTGTCGAATCCAGTCACTCGCAACACGGGCGCCTCAAGCGAGTAGAAGCAACGCTCCGCAACGGTCGCGGCGACCTCCGAGGCAATGGACACGTTGCCTGGCGCCTCTGCGGCCACGACAAGTCGGCCGGTTTTCTGCACGGATGCGAGCACCGGCCCGTAGTCAATTGGCGACAGCGAGCGAAGGTCGACAACCTCGATGCTCGTGCCCTCTTCTGCCGCAAGCTCCGCGGCTTGCAGCAACATCGACACCATGGGCCCGTAGCCAACGAGGGTGACGTCGGTACCGGCGCGAACTACGCGACTAGCGTGCAACGGCCAGCCGCTACTAGCAAGGTCGACGTCAGCCTTCGGCCAATAGCGACTCTTTGGTTCGAAGAACATCACGGGGTCTTCGCTCGCGATGGCCTCCTGAATCATCCAATACGCATCGTGCGGGTTCGACGGGGTGACCACACGCAGCCCTGGAGTGTGCGCGAAGTACGCCTCCGGGCTCTCCTGATGGTGCTCAACAGCGCCGATGTGTCCGCCATACGGCACTCGAATTACCACCGGAAAGTGTGTTTTGCCGTCGTGACGGGAGGTGAGTTTGGCGAGCTGGCTCGTGATCTGATCGAACGCCGGGAAGATGAAGCCGTCGAACTGAATCTCACACACCGGGCGGAAGCCGCGCATCGCGAGGCCGATCGCGGTGCCGACGATTCCCGACTCGGCGAGCGGAGTGTCCATGACGCGGTTGCCGCCGAACTCGGCGTGCAACCCCTCGGTCACCCGGAACACGCCGCCGAGTGGCCCGATGTCTTCGCCCATGAGAATGACCTTGTCGTTGGCTTTCATGGCCGTGCGCAGTCCGTTGTTGATGGCCTTGGCCATGCTCAGCGACTCGATGCTCATGCGTCACCGCCCTCGAATGACGCCTCATAAGCCTCGAGCCAGGCTGCCTGCTCGTCCATGAGGGTATGCGCCTCGGCGTAGACGTGTGCAAACATCGCCGAGGCAGGCGGTGACCCGAGCTCTAGCGTTCGCCTTCGGGTGTCTGCCGCAAGGTCTTCGCCCTCTTGCGTGATCTCTGCAAAGAACGAGTCGTCGGCGCCGAGGGCGCGAATGTATTTCTCTGACCGAGTAATCGGGTCGTGCCTGCTCCAGAAATCGAGTTCGCTATCGTCCCGATATTTGGTCGGGTCGTCGCTCGTGGTGTGGGCGCCCATCCGGTAGGTCAGTGCTTCGATGAACCGGGGTCCACCACCAGTGCGCGCCTCGTCGAGGTAGCTGCGCGTCACGGCATAGCTTGCCAAAACGTCGTTTCCATCGACCTGCACGCCCGGGATGCCGAAGCCACTCGGGCGAAGGTACAGCGGCGTGCGCGACTGGCGCTTGACCGGAACCGAGATCGCCCAGTGGTTGTTCTGCAGAAAAAACAGCTGCGGAGTCTGGTAGCTCGCGGCGAACACGAGCGCCTCATTGACGTCGCCTTGGCTCGACGCACCGTCACCGAAGTAGACGACGACAGCCTGATCGGTCTCGACGTTGCCGGAGCCCGTCGACCCGTCGAGGGTCATGCCCATCGCGTAACCGGTCGCGTGCAACGCTTGCGAGCCGAGCACGAGGGTGTATAGATGAAAGTTGTTGAACTCTTTCGGGTCCCATCCGCCGTGGCTCAAGCCACGCAGCAGTTCGATGATTTTGATCGGTTCGACGCCGCGCATGCGGGCGATAACGTGCTCGCGGTACGCAGGAAAGATGTGGTCTTGCGCGCGCGTGGCGGTCGCGGAGCCGACTTGAGCTGCCTCTTGACCGAGGCTCGGAATCCACAGCGCGAGTTGTCCTTGGCGCTGTAAATTCGCCGCCTCAATATCAAACCGACGGATCACCACCATCTGCCGGTGCATCTCTTTGAGCTGGTCGTCGCTGAGCTTCAGTGCCAACGGCAGGTACGGCGCCGTTGCGTCGTTCTCGACAATCGTGCCCTGTGCAGAGAGCAACTGAATCGTCGCGTCGGTGTAGGACATTGGTCTAATCTAACGTGGCCGCGGAGGCGCCGGTTCGTCGCTTTGATACAACCTCCGCGGATGCCGTAAGGAGCTTCTCGACAGAAGCGGCTTCACCAATCGTCACGCGAAGGCCGTCGACAAGGGCGCGCACGATGATGCCGTGGCTCGCGAAAATCTCGGCGGCTCGATTAGTGACTTCAGCGGTGGGAAACCAGACGAAGTTTCCGTGGGGCTGTGGCACATCCCAACCCTGAGCGATGAGTGCTGCCCACACTTCGTCGCGGCGTTGCGAGATTTGCGCAACGCGCTCAAGCAGGGCAGCCTCGTGGTCGAGCGACGCGATTGCGGCCCGTTGGGCTTGGTCGGTAACCGAAAGCGGAATCGCCGTCACCCGGGCGGCGTCGAGAATGTACGCCGGGCCGACGGCAAAGCCGACGCGAAGGCCAGCCAGCCCATGGGCCTTCGAGAACGTACGGAGGATGACGAGGTTGGGATATTTGCCGACGAGGCGCTCGCCAGTAACCGCTTCGGCGTCGGTGACAAATTCGGCATAGGCCTCGTCGAGAACGACGAGAACGCTCTCTGGCACGACGGCCATGAACGACTCAAACTCGCTCTGCCCAACAACGGTGCTCGTCGGGTTGTTTGGTGTGCACACGAGAACCACCCGCGTGCGCTCGGTGATCGCGGCCGCCATCGCTGCGAGGTCGTGGCGGTGCTCTGCGGTGTTCGGCACCTGAACGCTCGTCGCACCGGCCACGGCGACGAGCCCTGGGTAGGCCTCGAAGCTGCGCCACGCGTAGACGACTTCGTCACCGACTCCGGCAGCCGCGGTGATCAGCTGCGCCAGCACGGACACCGACCCAGCGCCGACATGGATGCTGTCGGTCGTCACGCCCCACTTTGCGGCGAGGCGTTCGCGCAGCGCTGTGGCCGCCGCATCTGGGTATCGGTTGATTGGAGCGTTGGCAATCGCTTCGAGCACGGCGGGCAATGGCTCGAAGGGGTTCTCGTTAGACGACAACTTATATGCATCGGCGGCCGCCGCCTTACCCTGGCGATACGGCACGCTCGATTCGAGATCGGCGCGAAGTCGAACGCGGGGTGCACTCACCAGCCCAGCCTAATTGGATGCGCGGGGGCACTTTTTCAGCCGGCCCGCTAGCGCGAGCCTGATTGCCAACGCCGGGGGTGCAGTGCATAGTTGGAGCCATGAAGCGCTTCGTAGTTCGTGTACTGATCAACGCCTTCGGCCTGTGGCTCACCACTCTCATCATTGGTGCCTTCGCCGCCGACCGCGTTTACGTCGAACCGTTCCCCCCGGGAACCCTGCTCGAGACGATTCTGACCTTCCTACTTGTCGCCTTGATCTTCGGGTTGGTGAACGGGATCATCGGCAACTTCATCCGAATCGTCGCGTTCCCGCTTTACATCCTCACCCTCGGACTCATCGCCCTCGTCGTGAACTCCCTGTTGCTTCTCTTGGTGAGCTGGATCAGCGCGCAACTCGGATTCGGGCTCTACATCAAGGACTTCTGGTGGGGAGTCGTCGCGGCAATCGTGCTCGGCATCGTCAGCGCAATTCTCGGTGTTGTGCTTCGGCCGCTCACCACCGACAAGCGCAACCGCCGCTGATCCTTAGGTTCGACTCGCGTAGTAGTACATGGACGTCACCGTGGTGGCGCCCGCGCTGAAGTCGTCGAGCTCTCGGCCGAACTGGTTGACTCGAGCGCTGCCCGCGTCATCCATCGCGGCGGCGGTACTCAGGTACGCCTCGATGCGGTGGCCGGGCGCCGAGACCTCGGGAAGCGGCGCACCGTCGGTGAACACGTTATTGCGCACGTAGAGCGCATCGGTGTTGTTCTGCACGCCGCCGAGCGCCGGCACGAAGTCTTCTACGTTTTCGATGATGACGGCAGGGATTCCCGCCGGCAGAATGATATTGCCGGCCGGAGCGCCGATCGTCAGCACGCCGCGCGGGTTGTAGTCGCCGCTCGAAGCGAGCATCGCGGCGAGCAACCCACCCTGCGAGTGACCGGTGAATGTCACCTCGCTGTCGGCCAGGATGCCCGCGTCGGCCATCGCTTGTTGCACGGCGCGCAGCGAGCCCGCGGGCATTCCGGCGACCCCGGCGATGTTGCTCGTCAGATCGAAAGCGTCGCTCCCCGTGATCGGGCTGAAATCTGCAGTGCCGCCGATATACAGCTCGTACCGAGGTTCAGCACCAGGGCGCTCAATTTTGTCGATGCGAAGCTGCGGGGCGCCCGGCTCGCCGGTCTGGGGAATCTTCTCGATGCGAGCCTGATACCCCGTCGTTGCAGCGGTCTCTGTCGTCGCGACTCGCGTCACCGTGACCGGGGTCTCGGAAAGCATTCCGGCAAATGACGCGTAGTAGCCGAGCAGGAACGCCGTGCTGCTTACCCCAGTAATGCCCATGCCAGCAAGCGCTGCCTGAAACAGGGCGGGGTATCCGCCGAAACCGAGGATCGCCTCATCGGCACTCGACACGGCGCGTCGAAGCGCGTCGATGACCGCGGGGTCGGAGAGCGCTGCAGTCACGGCCGGAGACATTTTGACGTCGTTTGGCCCCGTGTCGGCGGCATCTTCGGCAAGATCGCGAACCGCCCACGGCAGCGCGAGTGCCATCGGGATCGCCATCGGACCAAGCGCGACGCTCACCCAGCCGCTGAATGCGGTGCCGGCAAAGAACGCCAGCAGAGCCGAGCCTTGCTCCGCGAGCCACTCCACTGTCGCTTCCCCGACCGA
>JANONY010000215.1:0-1980 GCA_031421055.1 Actinomycetes bacterium
ACGTCGAAGTTGAGCGGCGACGAAATATCGGCGGCCGGCAGGGTGCTCGCCTTGATGATCTCGACCATCGGTGACGCGGGGCTGACGTCGGTTGGGATCGCGGGGTCGTAGGCGAGGGCGGTCAACTGGTTGTAGCCGGCGTGCAGAATGCCAGAACACGTCCAGGCGGTCTCGAGGGGCAGGAGCGTGTCGGAACAGAGCAAATCGGTGGTGTTTGTCTCTGGGTCATAGTTGTGCACCTGCACCTCGATGGTCACACTTGCCGCGAGGATTGTGCCGCTGGGGAAGATGCCTGGAGTGAACTGGATCGCATTGACAGCGGGCGAATCCATCACCGGCTGTCCCGGAATCTCGGCGGCGGCGCTCAGCGCGCCGCTGAACGCGGAGAACGCGATGAGCGTGAGGGCGCCTGCCGCGGTGAACGCGCGACGGCGCAGACTGTAGCGGGCAGTTCGGGGTGCGGGGGCGCTGGGGGTGTTACGCATCGTCCGTTTCGGGCGCATCGCGCATCCTCGTCATCGGGTCTCGCTCAAGGGGTGGGTAGCACAAGGGTAGTGGAGAAAAGGCTCCGTTTGATTACGCGCCACAACGAGCCTCTAGATCCAGCTCGGCAGCCACCAGTGGGCCTTCATGTAGGTGTAGTCGATCGGCTGGCCTATCCACAAAGGCCAGAAGAAGACGCTGAGCGCGATCGCGACCAGCAGGAACACCGCTACGAATCGGATCGCCCCCTCCCGCCGTCCGGCCGGATCATCGCGACTGCCGAGCACGAGCCCAATCGCGAAGGTGAGCGCGAGGATCATGTACGGCTCGAAGGCGATCGAGTAGAACTGAAACACGGTGCGGGTCGGGTACAGCAACCACGGCAGGTAGCCGCCGACCATGCCCATGAGTATCAGGCCTACCCGCCACTCGCGATAGCGCACGAGACGGTAGCTCAGGTAGAAGAGCGCGGCGGTCGCCGCCCACCAGATGAGCGGGTTGGCCAGCCCAAGGATCTCTGCCGCGCACGACGAGCCGCCGCAGTCGGCGTTCGAGTCGTAATACATGCTCGTCGGTCGCGCCATAAAAAGCCAGGTGAAGGGATTTGCCTGGTAGCTGTGCGGGCGCACCTCGCCCACGTGATAGTTGTACTGCGCGATCTGGTAGTGCCACCAGCTCTGCAGCTCGATCGGAATCCAGGCGAGGGCTCCCGTCGCCGCGTTGCCAGCAGTCGCGGCCCATTGGCGGTTGTAGCCGCCGGTGGTAGTGAACCAACTCGCCCAACTCGCGAGCAACGTGGCGGCCGCAATCGGTACTGTCAGCACAAAGTTCGCCGGTGCTTGCCGCCACAGGGTACCGCTGAGGTAGAAGGTGACCCCGGCTCTTCGCCTGGCAAAGACGTCGACCACGACCGAGTACAACGCGAACGCTGCGAGAAAGTAGAAGCCGCTCCACTTGACCGATGAGGTCAGCCCGAACGCGAAGCCCGCGGCGAACAGCCATGGCCGCCACCAGAGCACGGGACCCCAGTCGACCCCCCTCCCGGCCGCGATGCGTTGCGACACCCACTCCTCGAGCCGGCGCTTCGACCACGCTCGATCGAGCAGGATCGCACCGAAGCCGAGCAGCGCAAACAGCGTGACAAAGTTGTCGAGCAGGGCGACGCGGCTCATCACAATCGCGTTGCCGTCGATGGCAAACAGCCCGGCGGCGATACCCGCGAGCAGAGTTGAGTTGAAGAGCTTCTTCGCGATGAAGAACAGCAGCAGCACAATCGCGATGCCCGCGAGTGCAGTCGCTATTCGCCAGGATGCCGCGTTTTCGGGGCCGAGCAGCCACATCCCGGCGCCGATGAGCCACTTGCCGAGGGGTGGGTGCACGACGTAGGAGCCCGTTTCGGTGAAGCCGTCGACGATCCCTTGGCTGAAGTCCGCGTCGGCGGTTTCGGGCCAGGTCGACGAGTAGCCGAGGTTCCACAGCGACCAGGCGTCTTTGACG
>JANONY010000216.1:0-2857 GCA_031421055.1 Actinomycetes bacterium
TCACGACGTGCGCGCCGAGCACACCGCGAGAATGCACCGGGGATGAGGTGGCCGCGATCTTCGGCGGCATTTTCAGCGCATCCGACGTCACATCGCTCGGCGAGTTTGAGTTGCCCGCTGTGCTCGCCGACACCACCTGCGCCGGGCAATACGATCTCCCGCTCGTGCAATCCGATCAGGTCGTGTTCGGCGGCGGCACATACTCCGTTGCCGTGGTTGGCGGGGGCGACGCGTTCTACGACGAACTCGGGTCGCAGCTCACTGACGACGGTTTCACGGCCCTAGCTGACGAGGGCGCGTTCTCACGATGGAACAAGGGGCAGCTCGAGGTCACGGCGCTCGAACTCTCGAACGCCCTGACGCAGGGCGCGCCAGAGAGCCTTTCAGAGACAGTTGGCCTGCATGTCATCGTGATCACTACGCTGACGAGTGGCAATTAACCCGAGAGAAGATCAAGCATGACGCAACCCATAGAACAAACGATCACAGCGCCAAAACGCAAGCGGGTGTGGATTCCTGTTGTCATTGTGCTGTCGTCGCTTCTCGTGGTGGCTCTTGTGGTCGGCGGTGTGGCCTCCATCGCATCGGTGCTAGCTCAGCGCTTTGGCCCAGCTGCCCCGCAGCAGGAACTCGTGACCGGCGCTGCACCAAACGCGTTCGCTGATGCGCCGCTCGAATGCACTCCGGCTTGCTTCGACGAGTCGTCGGTTGAGGCAACAGTGATAGCGAATGAGACGCTCGAACCATTCGGTTTCAACCAGCACGACTATCCGTGGGGTACCTACGATCCGACGTCGGCTGGTGCGCAATATCGTGCAACCGCGGCCGACTGGGCCGGTGGAGACAACCACCCGGATCAGTGCGTGTTCATTCCTGGCAACGCACCGGCCGCCATCATTCTCGACGGCACTGACGAGGATTCGACGGACATCGTCGAATGGACAGGAAGCCATGCCGATGAAGAAGTAAGAAACGTGATCGACCAGTCTGTGCGACTATTCGCAGACTCCGCAAGCGCCACGCACTACCTCGAGACGCTTGCCGATCAAGTGGCTGATTGCGACCTCGTCTCGGGTGGAGACGGCTACTCTGCCGTCGTCACGCCCGCTCCGGCGCTCACCCTCGACGAGTCGTGCGCGGCGATCGGTTGGGTGCGCACCGGAGACCCAGGCATGCGTTGGCGCGCCTACACCTTCGACATGCAGCGCGGCAACATGGTGGTGCGCATCCGCCTGCTCACCGACGGCAGCACCACCGAGGATGCGTTTCGCGGGCTCGTCGAGAGCTACAGCACCCAGCTCGCTACGGTGCAACCGACGGCCGCACCGTAGCTCTGACGCGCCTCGGCAAGGCAAATGGGCCGCCACCTTGCGGTGACGGCCCATCAGCACTTCGCAGTACAAGCCAGCGGCGATTTGCTAGCGGCGCAGTCCTAGTCGCTCGATCAACGCGCGGTAGCGGCTGATGTCGACGTCAGACAGGTAGCCGAGAAGACGGCGACGCTGACCAACCAGCAGAAGCAGGCCACGACGTGAGTGGTGGTCGTGCTTGTGCTCTTTCAAGTGCTCTGTGAGGTCCTTGATGCGCGCGGTCAGCATTGCGACCTGCACTTCGGGGCTTCCAGTGTCACCTGGGTGGGTTGCGTACTCGTCGATGATCGCTTTCTTGGCGTCTGGTGCGAGTGGCATAGACGGCCCCTTCCTCTCGTTGCGCGGTGCCCGGCGCCTGATGCGTGAGCTCTGTTTATCCGCGGCCGTTAGACGGCAACCTTGCGAGTTTAGCAGAGGATCAGCACGCCTCGGCCGTACCGCGAATGCGCGCGAGAGTGGCAACCAGTTCGGTGACCTGCGCGTCGGTGAAGAGTGACTGCGGCCCGGTCGGGCTCCGCGACATGAGCGTCTCGGGTGCAGGCACGATGCGTCGCGCGACTACCCCTCCACAACCGCAAGTTTTCACCGGTCGCGTTGGTCCACGCGCAAATACTGCTAGCAGTATTTGGATGTACCCTATGACAATGAAGACCACGTTCGACCTCCCGGAGGCGCTAGTGAGTGACGTGAAGCGCATAGCGAAGGCTCGTGGAACCACGGCGCGCGACCTCGTTCAACAGGCGCTCACTCGCGTTGTCGCAGAAGACGCCACGGCCACGCCGTTCACGCTCCGCGACATGAGCGTCTCGGGTGCGGGCATGACGCCAGAGTTTGCGAACGCGAAGTGGAGCGACATACTCGATGAGTCCTATTCCTACCGCGGCCTCGAGTGATCGCCATCGACTCCAATGTGCTCGTCTACGCGCACAGGCGAGATAGCCCGTGGCATCAATCCGCGATCGCCCAACTTGACAAGTACGCAGGCAGCCGCACCCCTTGGGCCATCCCATGGCCCTGCCTCCACGAATTCTTTGCTGTCGTGACACACCCCCGCATCTACGCCTCACCGTCAAGCCCAGCGGAGGCCAGCGAGCAGGTGCTCGCTTGGCTCGCCTCACCATCGATGACAGCTATCGGTGAGACACCGAAGCACTGGCAACGAATGTCGGCTCTTCTGAGAGACGGAGGTGTCGTGGGTGGCGCAATTCACGACGCGCGCATCGCGGCGATCTGCCTCGATCACGGGGTATCAGAGATCCTCACGCTCGACCGTGACTTCGAGCGGTTCGACGGGCTGAAAGTGCGGCGACTGACGCCTGAGTAGCGCACTGTCAGACCGCTCTGCTCAACTACTTCACTTGCCTCATTCGAGGGCAGGTCGCGTGTGCAGGTGCCGGCTCGCCGCGAGTGGTATCCGCCGTCGCGCCCACTTGTTTAGCGCAAGCGCTAGGCCGGGCCCTCGGTCAGGGTGAGCTGCACGTTCTGCA
>JANONY010000217.1:0-3602 GCA_031421055.1 Actinomycetes bacterium
GGCCAGCACCGGGCCGGGCGCACTGTCCCCGGGCGAACCCGGCTCGTCAACAAAGGCTGGCCCGACGATCTCTGCCACTTCTGACTCCGCGCTGCCCCAGTCGAATTCGTCCGGTGACGGCGAGGGTGAAGCAATTTGGGCGGCTGGCGCGCCGCCGAGTGCCTCGCGCATGAGCGCTTGAACGCGCACATCGCCGGGCTGTTTCCCGAGGGCAATGCCGAGGTGCGCCGTGGCATCTTCGGTCAGACCCTCGCGGATGAGGATCTCTGCAAGGTGAACGCGCAAATCTGCATCATCGGGCGAAGCCGCAACGGCGCGCCGAAGCGCATCGATGGCACCCTGAGCATTCCCCACAGGGGCAGCTTAGCGCGCGGTCGATGGAGCACCCAATGACCCGGCGATGGCCCCTAGCCAGCGCTCACCCGCGTCAGCGGCGATCGAGTTTCGAGCGCGACTGCTACCGTGGATGCGTGGCCGTACGCGTAGAGAAAGTCGACCTTCCCGGTATCGGGTTCCGTCACGATGTGATCATGTCAAGCGGGCGCCGCATCAGCGTGGTCACCCACCGCGACGGCTCACGCGAGCTCGCCCTCTTCGACGAGATCGACCCGGATGCGAGCACCGACTCGCTGCCGCTGAGCGACCAGGAGGCTGCCGCGCTTGCCGACCTGCTCGGCAACTCGGTCAGCCTCTCGCAGGTCACCGGGCTCAGCGAGCAGGCCGCTGGACTGTTCACCGAACACCTACTGCTGTCGGCTGACTCACGGTACGCCGGCGGGCCGCTCGGCGACACGAAGGCGCGCACCCGCACCGGCGTGTCGATCGTGGCCCTTGTTCGTGACGGCGTAGTGATTCCCTCGCCGGGGCCGGCCTCCCTGCTCGAAGCAGGAGACGACATCGTCGCAGTTGGTATTCGCGAGGGGCTCGACAAGCTCGCCAAGATCATCGCAGACAGCTCCGGGTAGGGAACGCGGCCCGTGCACGAGACCACCCTTCTACTCATCGAGGTCGGCGCGCTGCTATTGGGCCTCAGTCTGCTCGGGCGGCTCGCGGTGCGTGTTGGCATCTCGCCGATCCCGCTGTATCTTCTCGCCGGGCTCGCGTTCGGGCACGGCGGTTTCGTGCCGCTCGAGGCGAGCGAGAGCTTCTTTCAGGTCGGCAGCGAGATCGGCGTGATTCTGCTTCTCGCCGTGCTCGGTCTCGAGTACTCGGCCGACGAGCTCGTGGGCAACCTCAAGCGGTCGCGGCTGGCCGGGGTGCTCGATGCCCTGTTTAACGCCGTACCCGGCGCGATCTTCGGGCTCCTGCTCGGCTGGGGGCCGGTCGCCGCGGTCGCCCTCGCCGGAATCACCTGGGTTTCGTCGAGCGGCGTGATCGCCAAGGTGCTTCGTGACCTCGGCCGGCTCTCGAATCGCGAGACGCCCGTGATTCTGTCGATTCTCGTGATCGAAGACCTTGCCATGGCGTTCTACCTTCCGCTGCTCAGCGCACTCGTCATCGGCGCGAGTATTCAGCAGGGCGCGATCTCGCTCGCGATAGCGATTGCCGCCGTGCTCGTGATTCTCTACGTGGCGCTGCGCCACGGCGGGCTCATCTCCGGCCTGTTCTCGGCTAAGGACTCAGAGTCGCTGCTGCTCGGGGTATTGGGGCTCACCATGCTCGTGGCCGGATTGGCGGCACACGTGCAGGTCTCATCCGCGGTCGGCGCATTCTTGGTCGGTATCGCACTCTCTGGCCAGGTCGCGCACCGCGCCGTGCAGTTGCTCGCGCCGTTGCGTGACCTATTTGCCGCGATCTTCTTCGTTTTTTTCGGACTTTCGACCGACCCAGGGGGCATTCCGCCGGTGCTTGTTCCGGCGCTCGCGCTTGCAGTGCTGACGATCGGTACCAAGACCCTCACCGGCTACATCGCCGCTGCCCGCGCGGGCATCGGCATTCCTGGCCGCTGGCGCACGGGCCTTGGCCTCACCCCGCACGGCGAGTTCTCGATCATCATCGCGAGCCTCGCCGTGGGCGCCGGGGTCGCACCGCAGCTCGCGCCGCTCGCCACGACCTACGTGCTGATCACCGTGGTTGCGGGGCCGCTGCTTGCCAAAATTCCAGACACGAAGTGGTTCAAGGATGCGGTGCGGCGGCGCGTTGCAGCTAAGGCTGCTGGCCAGGCAGCGCGCGGCGACGCTCACCCAGACGCTAGCCCAGACGCGCGTGCCTCCGCTGAAGAATCACCCCGCGAAAACCCCAGCGCCGCGCCCAACGAAGCCCCCCGCGAGCCGATGTCAGACGACTGAGGCGTCGGCGATTGCCGCACCGCGCCGAAATCGGCTCGCTACGCACACGGCTGGGGCGCGCTACTCCCCCAGCGCGTCCCTGACCGCAGGCACGACCTTCTCGCCGTAGAGCCGGATGCTCGTCATGAGCTTCGCGTGCTCCATCGTGCCGTTGCTGTACTTGAGGTCGAAGCGATCGTTGCCGAGGGCAGTGAAGGTCGTGACGAGTTTGGCGGCGACGGTCTCCGGCGACCCGACATAGAGGGCACCGTGCTCGATCTCGCCGCGGTACTGCTCTTCGCTCATCGGGCCCCAGCCGCGCTCGCGGCCGATGCGCGAGTGCATCGCAAAGTAGTGCGGCCAGAGCTCTTCTGCTGCCTGCTCGTCGGTCGCCGCGATGTGTCCGGGTGAGTGAACCCCAATGCGGCCGGTTGCATGCCCGAACTGGGTCATAGCCCGGTGGTAGAGCTCGACGTATGGTGCGAAGCGCTCGCTCGAGCCGCCGATGATCGCGAGGGTGAGCGGCAGGCCATATTTGGCTGCGCGCACCACCGACTCCGGGCTGCCGCCGACGCCGACCCAGGTGGGAATGGACCCGCCCTCGGTCTTCGGGTACACGTCTTGGTTTTTGAGCGGCGCACGAAGGTTGCCGCTCCACGTGACGGGCTTCTCTTTGAGCAGTTCAGCGAAGAGCTCAAGCTTCTCTTCGAAGAGCTCCTCGTAGCGGTGCATATCGAGGCCAAAGAGGGGAAACGACTCGGTAAAACTCCCCCGGCCCACGATGAGTTCTGCGCGACCGTTGCTCACCGCATCGAGTGTTGCGAACCTCTCGAACACGCGCACCGGCTCGTCAGAGCTCAGCACTGTCACGGCAGAACCGAGGCGGATGCGCGAGGTACGACTCGCAATCGCCGCAAGCACCATCTCGGGGCTCGTGACCGCGAAATCATCACGGTGATGCTCACCGATGCCGATGAAGTCGATCCCAATTTCGTCGGCGAGTACCGCCTGCTCGACGATGTTGCGAATGACCTGCGCGTAGCTGAGCGTCGTGCCGTCGGCGTCGACGGTGACGTCACCGAAGGTATCGAGTCCGAACTCTTTTGGCATGGGGGCTCCTTGTCTTGCTGCGCGTATCTATGTCTTGCTGCGCGTTTCTATGCAAACGTATTGGATCAAACCCAGAGCGGCGTGCGGTCATTCCCGTCACCCCACGCAAATTCGTTGGCCGATGGCGAACATTCACGACACGTTCACGCCACCGTATCTCCCGTCGCACACCCTGATCGGGTGACCGGCTGATCGGGTGATCTCCCTCACCGCGGCGGTCGGCAG